>QNDZ01000144.1 GCA_003646055.1 bacterium | reverse complement strand
AAGGATGAAGCCATTGAAGAGATAAGGTGGATATTGAGGAATGTGAGGAAGGTACCACAAGGAAAGCCAGACGACTTCTCAATAAATACATCTGATGCACTTATCAAGCAGTGGAATGAACTTACAAGGAGCATATTCCTTGTGATGATTGTTGTTGCCTCTGTTGCACTTATAGTTGGTGGAATAGGGATAATGAACATAATGCTCGTTTCTGTTACTGAAAGGACAAGGGAGATAGGAATAAGAAAGGCAATTGGCGCAAAAAAGAAGGAGATACTTGTTCAATTCCTCATAGAGGCAGTGATTGTTTCACTCGGTGGTGGTATAATTGGAATACTCCTTGGTTTTCTACTTGCAAAGATTGCATCCATCTTTGCCAATCTACCCTTTGCCATGCCCATATGGCTCGTGCTTCTGGGTTTTCTTTTCTCAAGCCTTGTTGGTGTTTTTTTTGGCTTTTATCCGGCAAAAAAGGCAGCGGAACTGAACCCTGTGGAGGCATTGAGATATGAATAAAAGAAAGAACAGGGATTTAATCAAACTCAAGGGAATTAAAAAGGTGTATCACCTTGGTCAGGTGAATGTTCATGCGCTGCGAGGAGTTGACCTTGTTGTGAAAAAGGGGGATTTCATTGCGATTATGGGACCATCAGGTTCCGGAAAATCCACACTCATGCACATCATGGGTTGCCTTGATACACCAACAGATGGAACATACATTCTGGATGGAATGGAGGTTCACAACCTTGATGAGGACAACCTTGCAGAGATAAGAAAGAAGAAGATTGGTTTTGTGTTCCAGAATTTCTATCTCCTTCCCAGGGTATCAACAGAATATAATGTTGCACTCCCCATGATTTACAACAGGGTTCCTTATGGAGAGAGAAAGGAGAAAGCATTGAAACTCCTTGAAAAGGTGGGTCTATCCCATAGAATACACCATCTACCATCTGAACTCTCTGGTGGAGAGAGGCAGAGGGTGGCAATTGCAAGGGCACTTGCCAATGACCCTGATATAATATTTGCAGACGAGCCCACTGGAAATCTTGATACAAAGATGGGGGCAGAAATTATGGAGATTTTCAAGGGTTTACATAAAGACGGAAAGACAATTGTTATGGTGACCCATGAAAGATACATTGCAGAATACGCTGAAAGGATTATCCATATCAAGGATGGGAAAATAGAAGATGAAGAAGAGTTATAGGATACTCATCATAAACTGGCAGGACATAAAGAACCCACTTTCAGGTGGAGCAGAGGTTCATTTATTTGAAATCTTTTCAAGGCTTTCTGATGGATACGAGATACACCTTCTGTGTGATAGTTTTGAAGGCGCTGAGCCTGAGGAAACAATTGATGGAATACATGTCCACAGGCGAGGCCTTAGAAACACATTCAACTTCATTGTGCCTGCTGCATTCAGAGAGTTAAACAGAAGGTATAATTTTGACCTTGTGATTGAGGACCTGAACAAGATACCCTTCTTTGGAAGGTTCTATATCCCCACAAAAAGAATGGGGATAGTCCACCATCTCTTTGGAAAGGTTATTTATCAGGAAACAGACCTTTTATCAGGAACCTATGTATATTTCACTGAAAGGCTTATACCAAAATTTTACAGGGACATACCAATGGTATGTGTTTCAAAGAGCACGGCAGAGGAACTGATTGGCATGGGCATACCAAAAAAAAACATCTATGTTGTCTATAATGGTGTTGACCTAAAAAAATACAGGCCTGTGGAAAAAAGTGAATCCCCTTTAATCGTATCGGTTGGAAGAATAAAGAAGTACAAGAGGCTTGATGTACTCATAGATGCAATGAGAATTCTAAAATCCAAAAACACAAAGGTGAGGCTTGAGATAGTGGGGACAGGTGATGCATTAGACCAGCTTAAAACCCTTGTTTCAAGATACAGGATTGAAGATATTGTGAATTTCAGGGGTTATGTGAGCGAAACAGAAAAAGCAGAGCTCCTTGCAAGGGCATGGTGTAGTATCAATACATCTCCAAAGGAAGGCTGGGGGCTAACAAGCATGGAATCACAGGCATCAGGCACACTATCTATTGTTCCTGACTCACCAGGATTAAGGGAGACAGTTATTCATGGAGAAACAGGGTTTATCTATCCATGGGGGAATTCTGAAAAACTTGCAGAATACATAGAACATGTACTGAAAAAACCTGATACTGCTAAAACAATGGGGAGGAATGCAAGGAGGTGGGCAGAAAGATTCACCTGGGATTCCTCTGCCCATCGTATGTCAGAGATTATAGAAACTCTAATCGGTTGAGGGATTGATTATCTCCTTTATATATGGAACAAATCTCTTATCCCTTATCTTCCTGTCAACAGGTATAAGCACAAGTGCATACAGGACAATCACACTAATCCCTGTTAAAAAGGAGTAAATGTCCTTCCTGAACAAAATTTTGCCGATGATTATACCAGCAATGAGGAGTATTACAGGGATTGTAAAATTTACAAAAACAGAGAGCCACCCAATTCCCTCTGGAATAAATACAACAACCTCATCACCTGTTTTTGCACCTGCCCTATTCTGCGCCTGAATCTCCTTTGCTCCACCAGAAGGATAACACAATTTCCTCATTACACACGAAGAGCATTCTTCAGGACTGGTAATCTGAACAACAGCAATACCGTCCTGTATTTTTTTTACTATGCCTCTATCCTCCATGCTTCACCTCCTTAAATGCCTCCTTTGCCATATAGGAGGATCTGACAAGAGGGCCTGAAACTACATACCTTATACCCAATGAAAGACCCATCTCTCTGTACTCCTCAAACTTCTCTGGTGGTATGTATTCAACCACAGGTGTATGTTTAAGTGAAGGTCTGAGATACTGACCAATCGTGAGAATATCACATCCTGTGGATACAAGGTCCTTCATCACATCTTCAACCTCCCTTTCACTCTCCCCAAGACCTACCATGATACCAGATTTTGTTATAAATCCCCTTTTCTTTGCATATTTAAGCACCCTTAATGACCTTTCATAATCAGCAAGTGGTCTTATACTTCTGTAAAGGGAGGGAACGGTCTCAACATTGTGATTCAACACATCTGGTTTTGCATCGAGCACTTTATCAAGGGCATTCATATCTCCCATAAAATCAGGGATAAGAACCTCAACCCCCGCATCTGGTATTCTCTCCCTTACCTTAAGAATTGTCTCCATGAATACTGATGCCCCTCCATCAGGAAGGTCATCCCTTGTAACAGAGGTAATAACAACATACTCAAGACCAAGTGCTTCTGCTGTTATTGCCACCCTTTCAGGTTCATCAGGGTCAGGTGGAAGAGGAACACCAGAATTTATTGCACAGAATCTGCAGTTTCTCGTGCATATATTACCCAGAATAAGGAATGTCGCAGTGCCTGATTTGAAGCATTTCCCTATATTGGGGCACTTTGCCTCCTCGCATACCGTATGAAGTCTATTCTTTCTCAAAAGATGGACAAGGGGCGATATACCCCTTCTATTCTCAATTTCCTCTTTTATCCAGATGGGAAGACTCATAGAGGCCTGTTCTTCTCATCAACCCTGACAACCACAGGTGTAATCACTTCCTCTGGTTCAACAAGGCCAAAGGACATAATAATCACCCTATCCCCCACCCTCACAAGTTCTGCTGCTGCACCATTCACACAGATCTCCCCCTCTCCTCCGTATATCACATAGGTCTCAAACCTATTTCCTGTATCAACATCAGCAACAAGCACCTTTTCAAACTCCCGGAGGTCTGCAAGTTCAGCAAGGTGTCTATCTATGGTAATGGAGCCATCATACTCCTTTGCCCTGTCTGTAACCCTCGCCATGTGTATCTTTGACTTCAACATCTGTATCTTCATATCTCCACCTCCAATCCTGCTCCAAGTTCAATAAAATCTTCCCCGAATTCATCATGGAACATCTCTATTGCCAGCTCCCCTGTACAATGTGTTGGAGCAACCTTCTCAACCCTGTATTTTTTGAAGAGATCAATAACACCCTCTATCTGTTCTTTATTCATATCAAGCAGGTGAAATCCACCTGCTACAAGTCTGATTCGGGTTCCAAACTTTCTTGTGCTATCAAGGATATCCTCAAGACCCGGATGGGAGCAACCCGTGAATACACAGAGCCCCTCTTTTGTTTCAATAATGAGTGAATGCTCTTTAATCACATTCCCAAGTGGGCCTGTTGAATATACCTCTGGTAGAATCTCAAAGGGTTTTTCAATCACTTCCACATTCAGTCCCATTGCCCTGTACATCTCAGCAGAATCCTCAGTGAAATGGGAATGCAGGAAAACTGTCCTTTTTTCGTCCCTGAAAATATCCATACCACCTGTATGGTCCCAGTGTTCATGGGAAAGGAAGATATAGGCAATTTCATCCTTTGAGATACCAAGTTCATGCAGGTTCTGCTCAAGGTAGATGGGACTCTCACCTGTATCAAACAAAAGATGGTAATCAGGGAAGAAGAAGGAAAGTCCCCATCCCCTGCTCAATTTCCTGTTCTTTTTCGTATTATCAAAAACATCAATAAACCTCATTTGTTTAATTTTAATCTCTTTGGTATGCTTGTCAACAAATAAGAGAAAATACTATGGGGAATATTCTATGCACTTTGTCAAGGGTTAATCAGTTTGTATTTCCAACTTCCATAGAAGTTTATATAGAAGCCTTGAGAGGATTCTTTCTATACACTTTAGGGCCTGGAGGTGAGTTTTACCTTCTT
>QNDZ01000143.1 GCA_003646055.1 bacterium | reverse complement strand
TATGGCATCCCAGGGAAAGAAGTTTATTTTTGTTGGTACCAAAAAGCAGGCAAGTGAGATCTCACTTGCCTGCTTTTTGGTACCAACAAAAATAAACTTCTTTCCCTGGGATGCCATATCCCGTGCAAAGTAGTATGCATCATTGAGAAGATGCATAGTCTTCCGAATGTCTATAATATGGACACCCTTTTTCTCACCGTATATATAGGGAGCCATAGCAGGATTCCATCTTGACCTCTTATGTCCAAAGTGAATCCTTGCATCCAGAAGTTCCTTGAATGTTACAAGTGCCAATATAACCTCCTTATCTCTTGGAGAACTGGAAGCGTTTCCTTGCCTTGGGTCGTCCGTACTTCTTCCTCTCCACCATCCTGGGGTCCCTCTTCAGGTATCCAGCGTCCTTGAGTATCTTTCTGAGTTCAGGATTATATTTAACAAGAGCCCTTGCGATACCATGCCTGACAGCACCTGCCTGTGCAGATATTCCTCCACCCCTGGCAAAAACCCTTATATTAAACTTGCCCACATACCCTGTGAGTTCAAGAGGCTTCATAACATCAAAAATCAGTGCCTCTCTGGGAAAATACTCCTTCAAGGGTTTCCTGTTAACAGTGATTTCTCCCTTACCATTTTTAACCTCAACCATCCTCACAGTGGCACGGGCAACCTTTCTTCTTCCTGTGGCAACTATCTCTTCCATTTATTACCCTCCTATCTCAAGAACCTTTGGTTTCTGAGCCTCATGGGGATGTTTATCCCCTGCATAAACCTTTAGTTTTTTAATCATCTTTCTGCCAAGTTTGTTTTTGGGAAGCATTCCCCTGACTGCATGGTAAATAATCTCCTCTGGCTTCTTCTCCTTCATCATCTTGAAAGGAATAACCTTCAATCCACCAAGATAACCACTGTGCCTGTAATACTTTTTCTGCTCCTCTTTTTTACCGGTTAAGAGCACCTTATCAGCATTTATACAGATAACAAAATCTCCATTATCAATATGGGGCGTATATTCTGGCTTATGTTTCCCTCTCAGGATGGTTGCTATCCTTGTTGCAAGTCTGCCTAAGGGGATACCTGTGGCATCCACCACATACCACTCCCTTTTCACATCCTCTTTCCTTAATGTAAAAGTACTCATAAAACCTCCTTGGGGGGTTCTCTAAATTAAAACCTTTTCCTCTCTCTTTTTAACTGGATTATATTATTTTTTTGGGTAATGTCAAGGGAAGGAACGAAAAAAGGGGGCTAAAAGCCCCCTTTTATTTCTTTTAAAATCTTCTTACTGGAGTACATTCACCTTCTGGGCAAATGTTCCATCCTGAGAAGACATTTTCACAAAATATACACCTGAAGAAAGCCCATTATCAAGTTCTACAGTGTAAGTACCACTCCTCTTTTCACCCTCAACAAGTTTTGAAACCAATCTTCCTGATACATCGTGTAGAGTAATCTTTACCCTTCCAGGTGTAATCACCCTGTACACTATACCTGGATTGGCATAGGTTCCTGTAACAGAAATAAATCTTATATTGCCATCTATATCATCTTCTTCAACGCCATCATTTGAATACCAGTCAAGATAGATGGCGTATCCCTCTCTCCACGCAGCGTATAACACAGCAGAATACCAACTATAGCCATTGTGAAGCCATCCTGCTGTTGGTGGCCAGAAACCTGTTGCGTCATAATCATTCACCTTAACAGGTGTGGTGAAACTTGATGGATCAGAATAAGAGGACCATGAAAACATTGTGGAATCACCAGGGTCCTGGTTATAAGCCACGGTTACAGAACCATAAGTCTTTGAAGAACGTAAGGTCGGCATATTTTCAGCATCAGATGATTGGCCAATTGTACCTCCATATGTCCATGATGTACCTGCATCCTGTGAATAATAATAGGCAACATTGTCGCCATTACTCGTCCCACCAAATGTGGCTACTATCCAGCCAGGATTATTTGAACTCCGGCGTGCAAAGGCGATATCAGGGTATGAAAGCGAGAATTGAGCACTGTTATTACTTACCTGCTGGGAACCTATCCATGATGCACCATGAGTTGTGCTTCTCTTCAAGCGTATCTCCTCATGGTCTCCTGCAAGCCTCTGGTCTATGAAAACAACCCCTACCTGACCATCCACACCAGCAGCAATAGCCGGTTCTGGAGCAGTCTCTGGTGTAACAAACAATGAGGTTTGGTCTGTCCATCCACTGCCATCAAGGTGATTTCTGGCTGCATAAACTGAATTTGATGTGTCTGGAATATATGTAACATAGAGATATGCACTATCACCAATATCTGCATCCATATCATAGTAATAAACCGTATCAGCCACCAGTTCCCAGTAGTTCTGGGTACTATCTATTTTCATTCTTCTCAGATACAACTTCCTATCGTCTGGTGAATCAACCCATATCGCCATAGAACATATCCAGAGATCTCCATTTTCATCCCTTGCAACCCTGACTTTGGGATTTTCAACCCTTCCGTCATAGTTATAACTATTCAGGAATATATCCCAGGTGAGGCCTCCATCCTTTGATATGTAAACATACACACTATCCTGCGTTGAATGGTCAGTATCCACTGTAACAAAAAGGTAATGGGTTTGATCATCAGCATCAAAATCCTGACCTGATCCTGCTGTAACACTTGACACAAGTATGTCTGTGGACCAGAGTACTTCTCCATCAGCAGGGTCGCCTTCATTCTTTTCTTTTACTGGAAGAGGCTCTCCTGTAAATGGATTTATATTTCCTGATGTAGGGTCATCAGGGTCAGGCAAAAGACTGGCATCAATTGAGGGTATCAGTATATGACTTGCCTGGACCTTGTAAGAACCATCCAGATCTTCTCCAGCTATTCCAGTATGTTTCTCACCGGGAATATTTGTAATACCTTCAATAATTGATGTCTCCCCTGAAAGTTGACCAAAACCGAACAATACAAAAACCACTAAAACAGATACAAAACGTACCAACTTCATAAAGCCCTCCTTTCGGATTTAAGATTAGATAATGAATAGTACGCATAAAGTACTATTGTCAACCCACAAAAGTTAAAATATCAGAAATCAATAAACTATATGCCTCCAGATAATTTCACCTTTATCGCTACCCTTGTAAATCTGAACCCAAACATCATGAGGGGCATCAGGGTCTTCTGATTCAAAAAGTATAACCCAGCTCTCCGTGATTGTTGAACCTATTGGAAGAACTGAAAGGTCAACATTGCCATCGTAGGGTAGCTGAACCCATTTTCCACCTGTTTTTGTTGCAAGGTCTTTTGGATGGATATGAAGAGTATCATAGTCAGTTGACCAGTAGATAGAACCATCGGATTCCTCATACCCATACTCTGCATAAACCCCATCCATCTTTTTATCAGGTGAAACCACATTCACCACAACATTCCCAGAAAGTGTATCAGTTATCATTTCAAGGTTAAACTGGCAGTTATGCTCATAGCTATCACCATCACCCACTCCATGAAGAGGAGCATCCGTAATAAGGATGAATATCTTCTGTACCCCACCCCTATAGGAAAAATGCTTGTAAGCAAAGTATATTGCGTCAAGCCCATTTTCTGGCCACTCATTACCATTGTCACCCATATATCCAGCATAGAGCCCTTTAATAAAGTGGTAAAATCCTGTTGTGGAATCAGTATAGTTTTCTGTGAGTGGTGTATATCCAATAACACTATCAGTATAAGCAACTGCTCCAAGCCTGAGGTCAAAGCCCTGTGATTTCAAATATTCAGCAAAATCAAGAACGCTGGCCTTAACACTGTCAATCTCTTCTCCCATACTTCCAGTTACATCAATTATAAAGACGATATCAGCAATCGAAGATACTCCCTCTCCTACCTTTTTAATAAGGATACCCTGAACAAGACTATCCTCTGCAACCATAACCTCGTCCTCTTTCAAAGTGGAATAAGGTTCCCCTGTGGAAGGATTTATAATCGGATTGAGTCTGATTGCGACCCGATCTGGATTATCAGTATCAAGAGAAATACCTCCACTTAAAACGAGTGTAGGTTCCTCAATGTGTGGTGGAGAAAATGTCCCCGGGTCTGGTGGAATTTGCTCCTGAAACAACCAGCATCCTGAGAGCAATACCAATAACGGAAGCAACATAACTACCTTTTTCATAAAAACCTCCCTGTTTGTGTTCATAATATAATAAGTCAAAATATTAAAAATGCAACTGGCTATTCCAACGCTCCATTTAAAGTCTATCATTCTTTTCCCAAACACAAAATACATTCCTCGATAAAGCAACTATTCCTTTAAGATCCTTCTTTACAACATTGTATAATTATGTAAAATAATCAAAAGGAGGTTACATGAAGATAGAAAATGTCAGGGATTTCAGGAGTGTTGTGAATATAGCGGGTGATAGAGGAGACAGGGTGTTCTTAATGGAAAAAAGGGGAAAAGAGTTCCAGAAAATCACATACGCTGAAATGAGGCACCTTGTAAGATCCCTCTCTGAGTTCCTCTTTTCACTGGGAATCAACAAAGGAGATAAGATAGGCATACTTGCAACAAACCGGATAGAATGGGGAATCGCATACCTTTCCATTGTTTACGGTGGAAGGATTGCAGTTCCACTTGACCCACAGTTAAAAGAGGAAGAGATATTAACCTTGATGAAAATTGCTGAAGTGAAGGCAGTTTTTACCACTGAACGCTTCTTTGAAAGGGTATCAGGTGCTGGTATCCCTGTGATTACACTGGATGATACACATCCTATAAAGTTCAGTGAAGCAATAGAAAAGGGAGAAACACTTTTGAAATGGAATGGTGAGATTAAGGTTGAGGTAAATCCAGATG
>QNDZ01000142.1 GCA_003646055.1 bacterium | reverse complement strand
CTCCACACTCCTCGCCTGTGTTGGGATCGATGATGCAATGGGGATTACGATTTATTCAATTGCCTCCTCAGTTGTTCAGGCACTTCTGAGTAAAGGTGGTTTTCATATGGGAATGGTTATCTTTTCCATCATTTTTGACCTTGCAGTCTCAATTGTTGTGGGAATATTGGCGGGTATTGTTCTGATATACCTTGGGAAAAGGGTAAAGTATGATACACAGGCAGTAATATTCACCCTTGGAACACTCTTCTTCTTCACAGGACCTCTTTATAATACATGGCACCACTATCACTTTTCACCACTCCTTGCTGCCATGGTAACAGGTTTTGTTTTCGTTAACTACTCCTCTCACTCAAGGAGGATTTTCAGGAACCTTGAGTTCTTTGCCTATCCATTTTATCTTGTTTACTTTGTCCTTGCAGGTGCAAAACTGCAGATACGATACTTCTTCAAACTCGGTATTGTGGCGATTGCATATCTTGTTGGAAGATTTATTGGAAAGAATGCAGGTGTTTTCCTTGGTGGTATCTTCGGGAAGGCACCCAGAAATGTGAGAAAGTATGCGGGGCTTGGTCTGTTTTCCCAGGCTGGGATAGCCATAGGGCTTGCACTCTTTGCAGCAAACAGGTTCCCCATGTACAGCAACACAATCATTGCAATAGCCCTTGGTACAACTATAATTACAGAGACACTTGGACCTATCCTCACAAAGATTGCAGTTACAAGGTCTGGTGAGGCGGGTGAGAAATCAAAAACAGGAGGTGTTTGATGCTTTTGACAGACTTAATAAAAGAAGACAGGGTAATACTGAACCTTACCAGTGTGAGAAAGAAGGATGTTATAAAGGAGATGGCGGAGCATTTTCATAAACTTGGACTTGTGGATGATGTGAATAAGTTCATCAACAAGATACTTGAAAGGGAGAGTATTGAGAGCACTGGAATAGGTGAGGGTGTGGCAATCCCACATGCAAGGTGCGATTCAGTTAAGGAGTTATCCGTTGTCTTTGCCCGTTCTGAACAGGGTGTGGATTTTGAAAGTATGGATGGTAAACCTGTTCACCTGATATTCATGATTGGTGCACCCCAGGATGTGAAGAAGGAATACCTTCAAACCATAGCAAAGATTGCAAGGTTGCTCAAAACAAGGAACTATAAGGAGGAACTCCTTAAGGCCACCACTATAAAAGAGATAATGATGGTATTCAATGCCTTTGACGACAGGTTCCCCAAAGAGATGACAGTGAAAACAAAAAATGGAAGGGTAATACATCAGAAGGGGGATTAAATGTATCTTTTAATAATAATCCTGCACAAAGAAGAATACCTTGAAGACATCCTCAGCCTGTTTGTTGAGTTGGGGATTGAGGATGCAGCCATAATTGAATCTCAGTCACTTACAAGGGCACTTGCCTATGATGTTCCCATATTTGCAGGTCTCAGGTTTCAGATGGAGGGGAGTAAGAAGTATTCAAAGGTTATCCTTGCCCTCACGGACAATCCAGATATAGGTGACGAACTTGTTTCAATCCTCAAGGATGAAGACATTGACTTTGATAAGCCAGGGACAGGCAGGATTGTTCTTCTGAAGACCGAAAAGGTTTTTGGAAAACCAGAGGAAGTGGAGATTTAATGGGAATAGTCTTTGGGCCTGTGCCTTCAAGAAGATACGGTGTTTCACTGGGACTTGATATTGTTCCTCTGAAAACCTGTACATTTAGTTGTGTTTATTGTGAGGTTGGAAGGACAACCAACATGACAATAGAGAGACAGCCCTTTGTTCTAAAGGAAGACCTGGCAGGAGAACTTAAAGAGGTGATTCAGGTTAAAGGTGTTAAGCCAGATTATATCACATTTGCAGGTTCAGGTGAACCCACACTCAACAGTGAAATTGGAAGGATGATAAAACACATAAAGAGAACCTATCCTGATTATCCTGTTGTTGTCCTTACCAATGGTTCTCTCCTCTGGATGAAGGAGGTGAGGGAGGAACTGCTTGATGCAGATATTGTTGAAGCATCCCTTGATACAGTTGTTGAAGAGGAGTATAAGAAACTGAACAGACCTCACAGGGATATTCTTCTTTCCCTTTATATTGCAGGGCTTTTTGAGTTCAGGAAGGTTTACAAAGGTAGATTCATAATTGAGGTTCTATTTGCTAAGGGAATTAATGATACAGAGGAGAATATATCCCGTCTTGGGGATATCTTAAAAAGGCTTGAGCCTGACAGCGTTCATCTTAATACTGTTGTGAGGCCGCCTGCAGAAAAAGGTATAGAACCTGTTGATGAGGCATTCCTTGGGAAGGTGAAGGAGAGGCTTGGAAGAAATGTGGAGGTATCAACTGTTTTTCATGGGACAAAGACAGGTTTTGAGAATATAAGGGATAACATTCTCAAAGCATTGATAATAAGACCAATGAGCAGAGAGGACATGCAACAGGGTTTTAATATAGGAGAAGAGGAACTTGATGAATACTTAAAAGACCTGAGAAAAAGAGGATTGATTGAGGAGGTGGAGTTTGGTGGAAAGAAGTATTTTCAAGGCATACGATATAAGGGGAATATATCCTGAAGAGTTGAGCCAGGAAAGTGCATATCTCATAGGTAAGGCACTTGCTGATTTTCTGAACAGTGAAAAGGTTCTCATTGGTAGGGATGCCAGACCATCCGGTAATCCTTTGAAACATGCACTTGTAAAGGGGATTATGGACAGGGGAGTGGGTGTCTGGGATATGGGATTGATAACAACCCCGATGGTTTCCTTTGCCGCAGGAAAGACAGGTTTTCCTGGAATTATGGTAACAGCATCCCACAATCCTCCTGAATACAATGGGTTTAAAATCATTGATAGAGATGTTCTCCCGGTGGGATGGGACTTTGGGTTGAATGCAGTGTATGAGAGGATTATGGATGGAGAACTTCCTTCAGGAGAGAAGAATGGGTGCATAAAGGATGTGGATTTTCTGAATGACTACACTGATTTCCTTCTCTCAAAGGTAGGGATAGGTAGAAAGTTAAAGGTTTGCATTGATGCATTCAATGGCACAACACCTGTTGTTCTTGAGAAGGTGCTGCCAGAAATTGATATTGACTTTATCCCGCTTAACTTTGATATTGATGGAACATATCCCAAACATCCACCAAACCCTCTTGATTACAAAAATCTTGAAGAGTTGAAAAATGCCGTACTTGAAAATGGGGCAGACTTCGGTGTTGCCTTTGACGGTGATGGTGACAGGTGTGTTTTTGTTGATGAAAAGGGAGAACCTGTTTCACCAGATTTGATAACCGCTATTCTTGCAAGAGAAATGGGCGTAAAAGATGAATGGGTGCTTGTGGATGTGAGAACATCAAGGAGTGTGGTTGAAGAGATTGAAAAACTGGGAGGAAAACCTGAGAGGGTCAGGGTAGGTCATGCCTATGCACGGAGAAGGCTTAAAGAACTGGACGGAAAGATAGGTGGTGAACTGGCAGGCCACTACTACTTCAAGGAGATGTTCTATGCAGATAGCGGGATACTTGCCTATATCCATGTTCTCAACTACTTTTCAAATATAGATACAGAGTTTTCTCAGGTAATAGGGGAGATAAAAAGGTATGTTTCAACAGGTGAGGTGAATTTCAGGATTGAGGACAAGGATGGCGCAATAGAGAAGGTTAAGGATAGATTCTCCGATGGAAAGATAAACATGCTGGATGGTCTCACAGTGGAATATGAGGACTGGTGGTTCAATCTCAGGAAGTCAAACACAGAGCCATACCTCAGACTGATAGTTGAGGCCAGGGAGAAGGGAGTTCTTGAGGAGAGATTCAGGGAAATAAAAGGAATAATAAAGGAGTTTTCCTGATATTTGATAGGATTTCTGCTTTCTATGACAGTTTAATGAAGGACATAGAGTATGAATTCTGGATTGATTATATCCATAAAATAGGCAAAAAGCATTCAGCAAGTTTTGATACAGTGCTTGACCTCTGCTGTGGAACTGGAAACAGTATAATCCCCATGAAGAAGTATGCCAGAGAACTCTCCGGGATAGACCTTTCACTGGAGATGTTGAGACAGGCAAAGAATAAAGGGCTGGAAAGGATTGTGAACGGGGATGTGAGGGCTTTACCATTCAAAAAGGGTTTTACCCTTGTTTATTCAATTTTTGACAGCCTCAACTACCTGATTGAGGAGGATGACCTGTTGAGGGTTTTTAAGGAAGTTAAGAGGGTTCTTATAGATGGTGGATTTTTCATCTTTGACATGAATTCAATTGAGGGTGTAAAATACATTGCAAGACAGAAGGAGATTGTTGAGGAGGACGATGAAATATACTCTGTGTGGAGATACAAACTCTCTGGTGATGTTATCACCCTTTATCTTTCAGTATTCCCGAAGAATGAGAAGGATGGAGACAGGGTTGATGAGGTTCACAGGGAAAGAGGTTACAGTATTGAAAAGGTGAAGGAACTCTTATTGAAGGCTGGATTCAGGCCTGTTGTTGAGTATGAGTGTTTTACAAACCGTCTGGCAAGAAAAGGTTCCAAGCGTGTCCTGTATGTTGCAGAGAACAGGAAAGAAAAATTTTGACATATATTCATAGTTTTTTGAAGATGAAAAAGTTATGAATGTAGGTATTGAGTAAAAATTTTCACTTTACAAAGGAAATAATTATGATAGAATGCCATCTAAGGAGAAGAAGGGATGAATAGGAAGGTAATGAGTTCAGGATTATTGACAGGATTACTGGGATTATATTCATTCACCTGGCATCTTGTGTGCATTGATACGGTTCGTGGTTCAGGTGCTTATGGGACGGATATAGAGGTGGATGGTTCTGGGTATCCACATATCATATAT
>QNDZ01000141.1 GCA_003646055.1 bacterium | reverse complement strand
TATGCTCACACCTATGGAATCCTCGGGACTGCCCAGTGTGTCAAGAACCGTTACTGTTATGTCCGTTGGAGTGTTTATGTTTATCGTGTCCGGATTCACTGTTACCTGTAAACCCGCTACAACAATTGCAATGGATTCATGTGGTAGATAATTATGCTTTGTAACCGTAACAAATAGTGTATCTCCCGGAACCTGTGCATAAGGAAAGAGATCTACACTACCGGATGCATCTGTCCATCCCGTGGCATAGATTGAAGTGTCATTTGGAGAAGATATACAGACATAAGCAGACTCAACTGGTGTTCCACTACTTGAGTCTGCGACTGTAACAGAAAATGCTGCGCCTCCAACAGGATGAACAGGATTATGAGCAACATCAAGATTTCCCGGTGTATCTGTCCAGAGGGGCATTTCCGGATCACCAAGCAGATTTAGTTCGTATATACACCACCTCAAGTAGTCAAGCGAAGAATCTACCTCAATTGATTCAGGCCATGCATATGGAGCCCAGAGGTCCTTTGCATAGGCAAGTGCATCACCAACCCTGTAAACACCGTGGTCAAAGATTCCGGAGAAGAATGTCGTATCCAGTTTTTCAGAGGGTCCGGGCACATACTGTCCATTTACATAAGCACCCCAGCCATAGCGGGAATTCATCATAACTGCAACGAGTCCTCCATCGGGACTGTTTATTAGATGTTCTGCAAAGCAATCCCCATTGGGAACCGAATCCCAGGCACCTGTCCAGCAGGCAATGGAGATTGCAATGCCCAGTTTGTCCTGATTATGCAGGGTATCGGCATCCTCGGACGATAAGAATGGATTTCCACTCATGTAGATTCCATACTGGTTACCGTGCCCCTCCCAGTGGCCCATACCATAACCTACATTCAGGGATTCTATCATGGCCTCTTCAGATAGATTACCGTCCTGTTCATACATCTTTGCATCAAACCATCCAGCCGGGGTCATCCGCGCAATGGAATCCTGTAGGGGAAGGTTATCATAGGATGACCACAGAACCGCTGTCGGGAGCATCATCTTCTTGAGATAATCGGTTGGTGGATTTTTTTCGTATGTTAGAACCTTGTCTATAAACCTCTGTGCCTGCTCGGGGGTGAGAACCGGTGCCCTTCCCACATAAACATCAGTGTAAAGGAATACGGAATCTTCATACTCTCCATAAACATGGTCTCCATCAAGATCCCATGTTCCATCAAGGTCTCCATAGTAAAGGTCAGATGGTATGGAGTCTGTGGGTGCATTATCAACAGCAATATAATATGCCTTTCTGCAAGGGACAATGTTTTCTCCGGCGTTCAAATCGTCTCCCTGACCTCCAAGAAGGATATATCGTGTCCCCCATGTATTGTAGGCATCAATGATAAAGTTACGGATTTTCTCCGGTGTATCATAACCTGAGTAGTTTGATGTTATCCATGAAACTTTCACCACCTTTGATGGTATTCCCTTTTTTCTTTCCCAATCAGCAAGTTTCTGGAACACGGTGTCCAATGGAGATTCAGTAATAATCACATATTCATAGTTACCGGGATTCAAAAGGGCTGACCCTGTTTTCTTCAGCCGTGGTGCGAATCTTTCTACATCTTCGGGATTTTCTACGATGTTTCTGATATAATTTCCTGCTTCTTCTCTTATTTTCTCACATGGCACATACCCCCTGTTTTTCCCATCCTCATACACAATTCTAATCTTTACATCTGTTGCCATAATTAATCTCTTTTTCGCCGGGATATATTTCAATGGGAAGATTTCAACTTGAACCAATCTGTATCCATTTTTCAGACCTGAGCCAAGCAGTCTCACTGTGTAAGAAGGGAATGGGTTATTGGAATTGTAAACCTTTTTGTCAGGTTCGTATTCTTTTAACTCAAACTTCCTTCCAGGCATAGGAAGAGGAACATCAGGATGGGCAGGATAAACATAGAACTCTCCAGGGATTTCTTCTGTTTCCATGCCAACAATCTCTACCTTTACAGGAACAGCATCCGAAGGGATAACAAATGTCTTAACAACCCTTGGTAATCCTGGTTTACCAGGTGTCTTGATGGATGGGTAACCTTTCAATTCTACCAGGTCGTAATTCTTCACCTTACGATGGATCACCTGGGATGGATCAAATTTCAAGAAAAAGTCAAGTGTCCCTCCAACCAGCATAAGGTTGAGGAAAAAGATCAGAGACAGAACCTTCTTCATAGAAACCTCCTTGAATTGTTTTTAACTTATTATTTATAAGGCAAAAAAGCACTTTGTCAACCAAAAAATTTTCTTCTGGACCCATAAGGTCTATCCAGATTCCTTTGTTATGCTATGATTATAACTTGAAAAAAATGGATTGCACCCATATAATTATAAGCTATGAATAGGTTTAAGTGGCTTATCTATATCCTTCCATCTCTGGGGCTACTTTTATTGAATCTCCTCTGTTTCGGCACCTTTCGCCCGGAGGAATTGAAAGTACTATATATACCGTTGCATGAAAAATATTATCACCAGGCTCAACGGTTTTACTCATCTGATAGTATAGACAAGTCATTGGAATACATTGATTCTGTGATAATAGTTCAACCTTTTTATTCACCTGCATATTATCTGAAAGGTTTGATTCTTTTGAGGGAGAATAATCTAACAGAAGCAAGGGCTGTTTTAGAGAAATATCTGGAACTTGACCCTTTTTCTCAGGATGGATGGGCTACTTTATCCTTGGTATGGTTCAAACTTGGTAGACCGGACATGGGCAGAAGGTGTATGGAAATAGCGAACAGGTTAAAAGCGGGGTTTCTGTGAAAAGATTTTTCTTTCCCCTTGTTATAATTTATCTGTTAATCAGTTTCTTGAAAGTTTATAAGGCCTTTCATTCACCTTACTTCACCCGGGATGAGACATGTATCTATTGGACTGAAAGTGCATTCCAGTATAGATATGCAAAAATGGTGGCAAGATGGGGTGCTCTTCCTTCCATAGATAGTATGGTTGAGGCACCTGCTGGATTTAATCTTAAAAAGAATCATCCGGTAACAATGGAGGTTATCGCAGGACTTGTTTATAGATTTCTTCATATTCAAATTCCATTCCATTATTTTCTAATTATCTTTGTTTCATTTTACTCTTCCTTACCAGTTATTCCTGTGTTTCTTTTATCCTCTTATATCTGGGGTAGATACAGGTCGGGAATCCTCTCCTCTTTGAGTTTTTCAGCCAGTCTTGCCCCCTCTATGCATGTATTAAATATGAGTTATGAATTGCAGGATTTTTCATTGGGCTTTATATTACTCCACATTTATTTTTTTATAAGGGCAGAGGAAAGTAATGAGCGTAATGAGATTATAAAATATTCCCTGTTATCGGGTTCTTTTCTCTCAGTAGCAATGGCCTCATGGCATTTATCCCATTTCTATTATACCGTTTTTCTCATATATCTGTCTTTTAGAATACTTTTCTCAAAGAAATATAACTCTATTCCCTTTATACTCCTTTCATCTGTGATTATTCTCTGTTCATTGGGTGTTCCACTGCTGTATAAAAGCAGGTTTTTCCTCACTGCTCCTATGCTACTATCTTACATTCTATTAATTGCTTGCCTGTGTAGGGAGAGAAAAAAAAGAATCATTGTATTTGTTTCTTTTCTTCCCCTGCTTTTATATCTGATCATGTTTCCTGCAGGTGTATTTAATCCCGCATTTAAAAGTGGAATTCTACCTTTGACACTTGCAAAAATAAGGTATCTTGGGAGAAAACCACCAGACCCCTCCGGGCTTTCATGGGAAACATTGGTTATATGGTCCCATCCCCTTGAGTCACCCACGCTGAAGTGGACTGTTAAGGTTATGGGTTACCACATCCTATGGAGTATTCCAGGGATTATATACATCTTCAAGCGGAAAAGACACCTTCTCTTTTTATTCTTTACACTCTTTTTTGCATTTTCATATCTACTGTTTGAAAGGATGGATGTTTTCCTTCTGTTTTTTCTTTCCGTTGCCATCGGAACACTTGCTTTAAACAAGCATCTGACATTAATTTCAGCATTGACCATGTTGCCTCTTTTCTATTACTTTTATACATACACCCCTTCCAATCCCGGGCCACAAAGAAGTTATCTTATAGAACTGGTTGATTATGTGCGAAATGAAACAGAGGAGGATTGTATTATCATGGCTCCGTTTCATATTGGACCAACCCTCCTTCTCTGGGGTAATAGAAGGATTATATTCCACCCCAAGTTTGAATCATTCGGTATGGTGAAAAAGTTAGAAAGATACGAGAATTTACTTTTTTCAGAGGAGGATTCTCTCTACAGGTTTGCGAAAGAAAATCATGCAGACTATATGGTTATTTCATCGGATATGTTACTTTCCCTTCATGGTGAATCCTTGAGATACAGAAACCACAAATTGAAAATGGATAAAAAGGATGTTCTATTCCTTCTACACTTTCATCCAGAAAGACTGAAACACTTTGAACTGACATTCTCCAATCCACATTACAGGGTATTCAGGATTGTTGAAAAGGCATTTAATCGCCCAATCAAGATGGAAAACTATCCTGTGTATATTGAATCCAATTTTGACCTGAAAAAACTGGGGATATATGGAGAGTAAAATCAGTGTAATTGTGGCTGCATTGAACGAAGAAAAAACAATAAAAAATGTTATAAATGGTATAAAAAAAGGGTTCATGAACAGGCCGGTAGAAATTATAGTTGTTGACAATGGGAGCAGGGATAGAACAGGAGAGATCGCTGAAAGTGAAGGAGCCGTTGTGGTTTTTGAACCAGAAAAAGGGAAAGGTTTTGCTGTATTAAAGGGTATTGGCATGGCAAAGGGTAATATCCTTGCTTTGATTGATGCAGATGGT
>QNDZ01000140.1 GCA_003646055.1 bacterium | reverse complement strand
TGTATTTTTACCATGATTCTCAAGGGGTTCTGGTTCAACCCTTATATGCTTGAGGTTTTCCTGTGCCTGGAAAAGGGATAAATAATTCTTCACCCCTGAAAGAATTGCCCCACCAGAAAACAGTCCTTCTTCATTTACTATGTCAACCGTAATGGCACTGCCTGCATCAATAACAACACAGGGATACAATACCTTTTCCTTTACGTATAGTGATGCTGCAATCCTGTCCTCTCCAACCAATCCTGAATAATCCCTTTGAATCTTATCCATGGGAAATCTAATTATCCTTCCATTCAAGAACCTTTTTAATACCCTTAGCCTTTTTTCTGCCACTGATATGACCATTATGTTATCAACTCCTTCAAAAAACTTCACCACTTCATCTATTTCTTCGGTATCCAGCCTTTTAATCACTGATACATTCTCTCCGAGACCACAGTGGTATCTGGTGTTTCCAATGTCAATAACACCAATCATGGTCTATTCCTTATGTACCTGCCACCACCTATCTCCCTGACAAACCCTTTGAGTTCAAGCAGAAGTAGTATTGAATTCACCTGTTGTGGCTTAAATCCTGTTGCATCACAGATTTCCTCAATCCTTGCACCCTCATCACCTATCGCATCAAAAACACGCTGTTCATCCCCGGGCAATTCGACCTCTTTTTCTTCCTTCACTGAGGATGAAAAACCGAAGTAATTCAGTATGTCCTCTGGTGATGTAACGGGAATGGCTCCGTCTTTTATCAATCTATTAGTGCCCTCTGACTGCCTCGCTGTAATATTTCCAGGAACAGCAAACACATCCCTTCCATAATCAAGTGCCCAGTTTACTGTTGAGAAAACCCCACTTCTTGATGCAGCCTGTACTGCAACAATGCCTTTAGCCAGACCACTGATTATTCTGTTCCTTAAAGGGAAGTTGTATTTAAGTGGCGGGGTACCTGGTGGAAAATCAGAAATAACAGCACCGTTCCCATCAGCAATCATGTGTGCAAGTCTTTTATTTGATGAAGGATAAACCCTGTCAATCCCACATCCAATTACGCCTATTGTTCTACCCCCTGCCTCAAGGGCACCCCTGTGTGCATTTGTATCGATGCCCATAGCAAGACCACTTATAATTGTAAATCCATTTGAAGCAAGTTCCTTTGCAAAATTCCAGGCAACACTCCTGCCATACTCTGTTGGCCTTCTTGTTCCTATTATGGCCACAGCATTACTGTCCTCAGGTACTATTTCCCCTCTGATAAAAAGGATTGGAGGGGGTTTGGGAATTGTTTTTAAATTTTCTGGATAATCATCACTCAGGATGGAGACAATATTAACACCTTTTTTCTTCAGGTGATTGTAAATTGGCTCTACCTCAAGGTTCAACACCTTTTCCACATCAACATTATCTGAAAGGTAATCCCTTATACTATCCTTATTTATGTCCTCTTCACCAGGGATAGAGTATAAATACTCCCGAATATTGGCTGGTGATATTCTGGAGATTGAAAGTTTTAGAAGAAGTTTCTCAGTATTCATACTCAATGCCAGCAATCTCCCTGATCATTTCCTGGGTATCCAGGTCAAACTCCTCCTGAATCCTGTTGAATCCGTTCTTTTCAACAATGTTTTTTATTGCATTCCTGACCTCTTCCCTGACAACCTCATTGGAATCATCTTTGTACTTTAACAATTCTGGAATGTAGGAAATCTTTCCTATGAGCCCGAGTGTTCTCGCAGCCGCTGCCCTGCTGTACCATACACCTGTATTCAGGATATTTATAAGTCTATCCCCCAGTTTCTCTCCCCTCTCAGCCAGTATCTCACAGACCCTGTTTCTTAATGTCCAGCTTTCACTGGAGAGAAGGGTAAGTAGAAGGTTATTCACCTTTGCACTGTCCTCTTCTTTGAGTTCCTCAAGTGCTGAAAGTTTCTCGTTCAATCCACCTGTTTTAAGTGTTTCCTTCAGTCTGGAGAACCTTTTTTCGTTCATCTTCTACCTCCTCTAATAGGCTCACAATAGAATCCTTCAATTCTTCAAGTCCAAGAGATTTTAAGGCAGAAATGGGATGGGTTTTCACATCAAACTCAGGATAATCATCTTCTTCTATCAGGTCAATCTTGTTCAATGCAACTATCCTTGGTTTACCAAGTAGTTCACCCCTGTATTCTCTCAATTCCTTGAGAAGTGCATTATAATGGTAATCAGGGGTATCTGCTACATCAATAACAAACAGGAGGAGTTTTGTCCTTTCTATATGCCTCAAAAATTCAATCCCGAGCCCCTTCCCTATATGGGCATCCTCTATGATTCCAGGTATATCTGCAATCACAAATCTCTCTCCTTTATGTTCACAAACCCCGAGGTTTGGCTGGAGTGTGGTGAATGGATAACTGGCAATCTTTGGTTTTGCATGTGAAAGCTTTGAAAGCAATGTGGATTTACCAGCATTAGGGAATCCCACAAGCCCCACATCAGCAATAAGTTTTAATTCCAGTCTTATCCATCTCTTCTCCCCGGGCTTTCCCTCCTCTGCAATCCTTGGTGTCTGTCTCGTTGGGGTTGCAAAGGCGGCATTCCCCCTACCACCCTTTCCCCCTCTTGCCACCACAAGCCTGTCTCCCTCCTTTACAAGGTCACCTATAATATTACCATCCTCATCCATAACAACGGTTCCAGGTGGGACAGGAACAACCAGGTCCTCACCCTTTCTTCCATGCATGTTCTTACCCTTGCCATGTTCACCCTTTTTTGCCCTGTAGTGTCTTCTATAGTGAAAGTCCCTCAATGTATTCAGATTTGGGGACACAACGAGAACTACATCCCCACCATCCCCTCCATCTCCTCCATCAGGTCCTCCCTTTGGCACAAACTTCTCCCTTCTGAAACTTATACACCCATTCCCACCCCTTCCCCCTTCAACATATATCTTTGCCCTATCAAAAAAATACCTCATTTTTCTCTCAATTCTTCTATGAACTCTTTAAGGTGTCTTATCCCCTTTTCTATTTCTTCAAGTGATGAGGCATAGGAGAGCCTCAAATATCCCTCTTTTCCAAAGGCAATCCCGGGAATGATTGCAAGGTCATGGTCAACAAGTTCTGTGGCAAAGTCAAAGGAGCAATGGGTGTATCTTGAAACATCAAGGAAAAGATAGAAAGCTCCATCAGGTCTGGGGAAAGATATACCAGGAATCTCACCTATCAGTTCAATACACCTGTTTCTCCTCTTCTCAAAGGTTGCTCTCATCCTCTCAACACTGCCATCGTCCTTTGTAAGTGCAGCAAGGGTGGCATACTGGGAGATGGATGAGGGGCAGGATGTTGTATGGGACTGGATACTCTTTGCAAGTTTTATAATCCTCTCAGGCCCCAGAACCCATCCAATTCTCCATCCTGTCATGGCAAAACTCTTTGAAACCCCATTCACAACAAAGGTCTTATCCCTCATCCCCTTCACCTTTGCAATACTGTAATTTTTTACACCACCATAAACAAGACAGTCATAAATTTCATCGGATATAACATAGATTTCTTTGTTCCTCAGGAGTACAGCAAGTTCCTCTATCTCCTCCCTTGTATAAACAACCCCTGTTGGGTTGTTGGGTGAGTTGAGAATGATTGCTCTGGTTCTGTCTGTGATGCTCCTCCCTATGGCATCTATATCAAGGTGGAAGTCCTCAGCAGAATCAACAAAAACAGGGTTGCCACCTGCAAGCCTCACCATCTCAGGATAACTCACCCAGTAAGGGGTTATGATTATAACCTCATCCCCCTTCTCAATAAGGGTGAACAATACATTGAATATGGATTGCTTCGCACCTGAAGAAACAAGGACCGCATCTGGACTGTACTTTATGCCAATCCTCTGCTCAGTCCATCCCACAATCGCCCTTCTGAGTTCAGGGATGCCCGAGACAGGTGTATATTTTGTCTTTCCTTCTTTTATTGCCCTAATTGCTGCTTCCTTTATGTAATCAGGAGTATCAAAATCAGGCTCTCCAGCAGCAAGTATGGAAATATCCTTACCCTCTGCCCTTTTCTTAAAGGCATTCTCAAGCACTTTCAATGTTGTTGAAGGACTTATCTCTCTCATTCGCTCTCCTCTCTTAATTTTTTTATGAGCATCTTTTCAACGTGTGGAGGAACAAAGGTGGATATATCACCACCAAAGGAGGCCACCTCTTTCACTATGCTGGATGAAAGATAGGTGTATTTCTCATCAGGGAAAAGGTATATAATCTCAATCTCTGGATTGAGATGCCTGTTCATAAGTGCCATCTGGAATTCATATTCAAAGTCTGATACTGCCCTCATCCCTCTTATAACAGCAAGTATCCTTTTATCCTTCACATATTCAGCAATAAGCCCTTCATAGAAATCCACCTCCACATTTCTCATCCCTTCAACAGATTTCTTCAACATCTCAACCCTCTCTTCCTTTGTGAACATGGTCTCCTTGCCCCTGTGCAGGGCAACCAGCACAATCAGTTTATCAAAAATCCTTGATGCCCTTTTTATGATGTCAATATGCCCGTTCGTTACCGGGTCAAATGTTCCAGGATAAACAGCTACCTTCATAACCCCTCCTTTATAAGGATGGTGAGGGATGTATCACCGTATCTCTTTTCTCTGTATGTGGAAAAACATCCTGTATCAAAGATCTCTCTGGGTGAATGCTCAATAATAACAAAGGAACCATTACCTGTAACTCCTTTTAAAACGTCAAGGGTCTTTTGAACAAGCCCCCTATCATAGGGAGGGTCAAGAAAAACAACATCAAACTTCTTCTCAAGTCTCTTCAAAACCTGTATGGCATTACCCTTTATCACCTTCGCATTTTCAACATCAAGGCTTTCTATGTTCCGCTTCAGAAATCCAATTATCTT
>QNDZ01000139.1 GCA_003646055.1 bacterium | reverse complement strand
TTATTTTTAAAACAGGTTTTTCCAGATTTTTTTGTATTTTTTGGTCTATTTTTTAATTTTTTACATTTATTAAGGAAATTTTTTCTCTTGACTTTTTCAAAATTTTCTTTTATAATACCCAAACCATTAAACAGGAGGTGTGCGTTGAGGAGTATTCTTTTTGTCCTTTTACTGGTTCCTGCCATTCTACTGGCAGACTATTCCCTTGTATCCATTAAAAATCCCTCATCTGATATACTACGTATGGGTGAATTACTCAAGGTGACTCCGGATGGCGAACACATATTTATCTTCAATAAGTATGAGATGGACAAACTGAAGAAGTGGAACGTGGGTTATCGTGTCCTTATTCCTGATATGGAGGCATACTATTCAGCCAGAATGAAGGGAAAGGGTTCTCAGGGTGATTACTATTCCTACGCAGAGGCTGATTCAATCCTCCATTACATCCACACACAGTATCCTGACCTGGTGACAGATACATTCTCCCTTGGAAAATCATGGGAAAATAATGATATATATTGTGTAAAACTCACAAACACAAACTCCACCTATCCCAAAAAGCAGGTTTTAATAGATGCAATGATACATGCAAGGGAACCCATTGGTGCCAATCTCACTGTGGAGTTTGTAAGGTACATGGTGGAGCACTACAATACAAATGCTGAGATAAGGTACCTGCTTGACCACAGGGAGGTATATGTCATACCTGTCTTGAATCCTGATGGATACCTCTACAATGAGGCAAACTATCCCAATGGTGGTGGCATGTGGAGAAAGAACAGAAGGGATAATGGGGATGGATCCTATGGTGTTGACCTGAACAGAAACTATGAATACATGTGGGGTTATGATAATTCAGGTTCAAGTCCTAATACTAGTGATGAGACATATCGTGGTCCTTCTCCTGCTTCTGAACCTGAAACACAGGTCTCTGAAAGCCTTGGTGTGGCAAACAACTTTGTCCACTACCTGAACATACACTCATACAGCAATCTGATTATTGTACCATGGGGTTATGTGAATGAATGGCCAGCAGGCTATGATAGTGTAATCTACGAGCAGATGTCAATAAGGATGAGGAGAACCAATGGTTATACCTATGGAACTGCTGGGCAACTCCTCTACGTGGTGAATGGACCTGCCACTGATTGGTACTGGGGTGATAGAGGGGCATACGCCTTTGTCATTGAGGTTGGAGAGGCCTTCTGGCAGGAGGAACAGATACCTGCACAACTTGATGAGGCAATGCCAATACTCTACTACCTCACACAGGCAGCAGGTCCACTTCTCACTGTTTCCAGTAATACCATGAATGAAATCAGTGGTGACGGAGACCCGTATGTTGACCCTGGTGAGGAATGGGGAATAAATCTGTTTATGGAAAATATAGGTTCTGTTGATACCCTCACATCAGGACAGGTGGTTCTCACCACTGATGACCCATGGATAACCATTGGAGAACCTATCCACAATGTCCCCAATCTTGCTCCCTTCACACAGCACGAAGACTCTTTCAGTATAAGTGTTATGAATGGAGCACCTGCTGGACACATTGTGCTTATTTATGCAAAGTGCTATACAGAGGGTGATGTCTCGGGGATTGATACAATCTCCTTCGCCATAGGCAATCCTCCTGTGGATACAATATTCTTTGATGACTTTGAATCTGGAACAGGGAAGTGGGTCTGGGAAGGAACATGGGATTTAACCACATCAAGTTATCACTCACCCACAAACTCTGCAACAGATAGCCCTGGTGGTAATTACAACAACAATACAAGTTATGGTATTGAAACCAATGTGAGGATTGACCTTACCAATGCCTCCAATCCAAAACTCATATTCTACCATAAGTATGAAATAGAGGAAGATTGGGATTATGGAAGGGTGATCATCAAACATGGAACAGAATCCGATGTTCTCCAGAGTTATACTGGGTACAATACCACATGGACGAGTGATACCTTTGACCTTTCATCCTACATAGGTGATACAATCATTGTTAGATTCCAGCTGGATACTGATGTATATGTAACATACGATGGATGGTATATTGATGATGTTCTCATCAGTGGATATATCCCTTCAAACCTTCCTCCTGACAAACCAACACCCATATCACCTGTTGGGGGTGCAAACACAGGTAATAGACCAGTTCTTGTGCTGTCAAACACAACAGACCCTGAAAATGACCCCCTCACCTATGGTTTTGTTGTTTACTCTGACTCACTCTGCACAAACATTGTGGTTCAAAAGGACAGTGTTCCAGAGGGAACAGATTCAACATACTGGCAGGTTGAAAATCCGCTCCCTCCAGGAAACTACTACTGGAGAGGTTATGCCTATGATGGGCATGACAGGGGTCTTCTGTCTGATGCGGGTTCATTTGTGGTCACAACAGGTATAAATGAAACAACAGAGATGGTTATGATTGACAATGTTCTGGGCATTGTAAAACCGCTCAATTCCACAGCAACAGGTTTTGATGTACAGGTCAGAGACCAGATTGGTAGGGTCATTTATACCGGGAAACTTGGAACTGGACTGTACATGAAGAAACTCAACCTGCCTTCAGGAATGTACTTTGTGTCAATAAGAGGCGCTGGTTTCAGGAAAGACCTTAAGATACTCAACCTCCTTTAGGCGGAACAAGCCCCGCTCCGTGCGGGGCTTAAATCTTTATGCTTACAAAAAATACGGCAAAGGGACTGAGAATATTCTTGATCCTTGTTGTAATCACAATAACACTGATCCTTGTCTTCACAGTTACAGAGGAGACCGTTTCTGCATTAAAGAAGATAAAATGGATTTACCTGTTTTCCTCAATCATTCTACTCCTTGTCTATGTACTGCTTGAGGCTACCAGGATAGAACTCCTTTCAAAGACAATCTCCGGTCACTTTATAAGGTTCTCCTCCTCTGTTCTTTTCATATTTTGTGGTGCATTCCTCTCTGCAGTGACACCATTCCAGGCTGGTGGTGCACCTGTGCAGATGTACATACTGAAAAAAGAGGGAATGGAATGGGATAAAATACTCACACTCCTATTAATGAGGGGAATACTGTATATCCTCTCTGCATTCCTCTTGAGCCTCATATTTATAAAGGATTTCCTCTCATCTACCCCCTATTCTATTGGAATGCTTTCATGGTATGCTGTTATAACCTACGCTGTTATATTCGGATTACTCATTATACTTTTTTTAAAACCAGTTGCACTGAAGAGGTTCTTCTTCAGGATAAGCATGCCACGGGGGAGGAGAACAAGGCTCACATACATATTACTCCCTGTATCAAGGGTGATTCACGGTATGGTGAAAACATTCAAAACAATGTGGTCTGATAAACCACTCCACATAATTGGTCTTATCTTTTTCACCTCTCTTGTGTACCTTCCTGACCATTCCATTGCATATATGATTCTCAGGGGACTGAATCAACATCTTCCCTATGCCTCTGTTATCCTGAAACAGATTTTTCTCTTAATGGCTGGTTTCTTCTTCCCAACACCAGGGGCAGAGGGGATGATGGAGGGAGGCTTTTTACTTCTATTCAGGGGTGGTATTCCGCAACATATCATAGGAATCTTCACCATCCTGTGGAGATTTGTCACATACTATGTGGTTGTAATTGCAGGGGGAATAGCCACCCTGTTTCTGTTCGGAAAGAGAGAAGATTGAATCCCACCCATTTTTAATATGGAACTTTTATAAGTATATGTTATAATAATCCATGCTGAAAAACATTTTGAGTGTTCTGCTGGGATATCTCATAGGTTCCTTCCTCCCCGCTTATATCTTTGGAAGGTTAAAGGGGATTGATATAAGACAGGTCGGGCAGAGGAATGCAGGCACTGCCAATACATTTTTTACCCTTGGCTTATATGCTGCCATCCCAACAGGGATAATAGACCTCTCCAAAGGACTTCTCAGTATGTGGGTGGCCTACAAACTCGGTGCATCCTTTACATTCATACAGATTGCTGGTTTCTCAACCATACTCGGGCATGTATTCCCCTTTTATCTGAGATTCAAGGGTGGACAGGGTGTTGCCACATCAATTGGTATCCTCTTTTACTACCTTTACTTCTACATCAACATACATGCAATATATTTATCTGATATTCTCTTCCTCCTTGTGATTGTACTTTTGATATGGTCTGCCGCAAGGGAAGGCCCCGTTGTTGGAATCATTGTTCTTCCACTATTTGCATATTCACTTGTGAGGAATGCCCCTCGGTTTTACCTCAACCCTTTCCTCATATCCATCATAACTTACATATTCTCAATAAATCTAATCAATACTATTGACAGAAAACTCTTTGTAATCAGGGATAAGGAATTCAAGAGACATATGTGGAGAACAATTTTGAGACCCGCGGCTGTTGTGTTCGTATTTTACTACTTAAACACAGACAAGGTATCAACCCTCTATCTTATTGGTTCGGTTACTGCTGTGTTCCTTCTCCTTGACCTGACAAGGTTATTCATAAAAAGGGGAAGGGATGCCCTCAGGTTCATGTTCAAGGAAAGGGAGGGGAAAACATTCTCCTCAATGACAACATTCCTCATTGCATCCTTCATTATAATCCTTTTATTCAAAAAAGACATAGCAATCCTTTCTATCCTTTTCCTCATAACGGGTGACATCTTCTCAAAAATCTTTGGCCTCTCTTTTGGTAAACACAGGATATTCCAGAATAAATCTGTGGAGGGAAGCACTGCCTTTCTTGCTGGTGCACTTATTGTAAGTTTTATTTCCATTCCCTACCTTGATATTCCGTGGCTTATAATGCTGGCAGGTTCAATAACAGCAACCATTGTTGAGATGTTACCAATGGGTATTGACGACAACTTCACTGTTGGTATTATCTCTGGAAGTGTTATGGAACTTGTGAAACTGTTTTTACACTGAGGAGGCAGTATGGAGATTAGAGATATAATGGATAAACTTGACTGGATGGAATCCATGCTGGAACAGAGATTCCT
>QNDZ01000138.1 GCA_003646055.1 bacterium | reverse complement strand
TGCTGTCTCAATAAAAAGATGGAGAATACATTCACTGTCCATGGTATAATCAATGCAAGGTATGTATCAAGCCATCCAAAACTTGCAAGTATCAGGTATCCAGGAACGATGTAAACAGGCATGGGAACCATCATCACTGCAAGGAAGGAGAGGAAGAGGATTTCCCTCCCCTTGAATTCATAGAATGCAAATGAGAATCCAGCAAGTATGCCCGTTATAAGGACACCTATAAGTGAGAAGACCGCAATGATAATTGTGTTGAGGAAGTATCTTCCAAAGGGTGCAACCCTCATTGCCTCTGCAAAGTTTGACCACTGGAAGTGGTGTGGAATCCATGTTGGTGGAAATTGTACTGCCTCCTGGGGTGTTTTCAGGGCAGTGGTTATCATCCAGTAGAATGGGAGGATTGAGATAATCATCCCTATACCAAGCAGTATGTAAACCAGAAGAGCCCTTCTCCTACTCATAGTGCACCCTTGGTTCAATCACCTTTTTCTGTATCACTGTGAGCGTGAGTATAAATAGGAACAGAATCATACTCAGAGCACTTGCATAACCGTACCTTGAGAAGTTGAAGGCATTGTCAAATATGGAGTAGACAAGGACATTGGTTGTTCCCAGTGGTCCTCCAGGTGGTGGCCCTGTCATGAGCCAGACAGGTGCAAAGACCTGGAAGGATGTGATTGTGGTCATTATGAGAACATAGAATGTTGTGGGTGTGAGCATGGGCCAGGTAATCCTTGCAAACATGGTGGGTGAGGATGCACCGTCAATGAGAGCGGCCTCATAGTATGAGCGTGGTATGTTCTGGAGACCTGCAAGGTAGATGATGATGTTGTATCCAAGCCCCTTCCATACACTCATTATAACAAGTGAGAACAGGGCAAGGCTTGGCCCTTTCAATCCAACAGGTAGTTTTCTACCTGCAATTATCTCAAAGATTCCCCTCCATTCAGCAAGCCAGTTCTGGGGTGGGATATGGAGGAGTCGGAGCAGATAGTTGGCAAGTCCCAGTTCAGGATGGTATATCCACTTCCACACGATTGATATGGCAACAATAGATGTAACAACAGGTAAAAAGTATGTTGTCCTGAAGAACCCTATTGCCCTGAGTTTGTTGTTCAACAGAATGGCAAGGAACATGGATATGAAAAGGGAAAGCGGAACAACGAGCACAGCATACCAGAGTGTGTTACCAAGTGCCTGATAGAAGAAGTTGTCCCTGAATATGGTGAGGTAGTTCTTGAACCATACAACCCTTTCAGGCCCACCCATTCCCCACTTGTAAAAACTCACCCTCAAAACATAGAGGAGTGGATAAAACCTGAAGATGAGAAGAATAACTATGGCAGGGACAAGGAGTAAAACACCTACATACGGCTTTAAAACCTTCTCCCTCATTTTACAATGTTGCTCAGGAATTCCTCATCGGGTGGGAAGTAGTCGCTGAATAGAGTCTGGAGGAACCCATCATAACCTGTTATGAGTTTGTTTTCTTCATCATAGTAGATGTGCAGTATACCGGCAGATGTGAGACCTGTGTAACCTTTGCAGATGATGGTGTGGTTAAGTGGGGTTTCAAAGGGTTTTCTCATAGCCCTTCCCCTTTCACTCCCGGAAATAATAACATCAATCCCCCTGACCGTCTCTGCAAGGATGCTGTCCCTGTGGAATCCATTGTCAGAGAGAAGGATGATGATTTCAGCACCCTCGTTCCTCATGTCCTCCACCATTTCTCTCACTGCATCAAAGTCACTGGCAAGTTCAAACTCTATCCTGTGTTCATATGGAACAAAGAGCGGTGCATAGAGTGTGGTCACACCACCAATCCCTATCCTAACCCCTTTCCTCTCTATAATCTTGTAGGGCTTCTTCAGGGTTGTTGAGATGATGTTCCCTGAGAGAAAGTCTGTGGATGTTTTCTTTAATAGTTCAAGGAGTGGGTCAACACCATAGGATAGTTCATTGGTTCCAATGAGAACCGCATCAAACCTTGCACGTGCATAAAAATCAACAAACTCATCAATGGATGGCTGGTCTCCAGGAAATGGATAGGCAAACATATTTCCTGCTGACAGGACAACTGGCTCATTTCCATCCTGCCTCTCCCATTCAACAAGCCTTATGAATGATGCCGCATTCCCAAGGGGTGGTGGCATTGACACGTCCATGAAGTATGCATAGGAAGGGCTCAAAAATCCCAGTCCATCATTTGTATAAACAACCTCTATATCCACCACTGATAGTAGAATAAGGAATATCATTGTGCCTTCCCCAGGTTTATAGGTAGTTCCTCTGTTGATACCCTCAAAAGGTCTGTGAAGAACTGGGTTAACCTCTCTGCAAGTGTGCGGGATTCTATAAGGAGGGAACTCTCATTGTTGTGTGCAAATGCATAGTATGTCCAGTTTGTTGAACCCACTATGCAGAGGAGGGTGTCCACAATCACAATCTTTGAATGGGTTGTTATCTCTGGTGGGTCCCAGTAAACCTCAACGCCACCCTCCTTCAGATAGTTTGCGGTTATCTCGTTCTTCCTCGTGTTGTTTGGATTCCAGTCCGATGCATCAAGTATCACCTTTACCTTTACACCCCTCTTCACTGCATCAAACATTGCACCATAGACCTTTCTGTCTGGTCCCTCCGGGTGGGTCGGGTAGTAACCTGCAGAGTACATCACGATGTATATCGTATGCTGAGCCTTGTTGATTGTCTCCACGAGATTTGGTATGTATTCCCTGTTTCCTATGTATTTTATGTTCTGAATATCTGACTGCGAAAGCAGAAGGAGAAGGTATATCATAACTCCCTCCTTATCTGGACAAGGATGTCTGTTTCTGTCTCTGAGAAGTAGAGTGTGCCCAGGTCTCCTGTGAGGTTCACCTCTTCACCCTTGTAGTTGATGTTTGAGAAGTTGAATGAGACATCAAGTTTGTTCTTCCCCTTTTCCCAGCCAAGCCCTGCTGTGAATGTTCCCCGTGCAATGCTCTCCTTCACAGGAGAACCCGAGTAATTGAAACCAAGCCTCAGGAATAGTCCTGATGTGAGTTTGTGCTGAATCCCAAACCTGTAGATGAGAAGGTCGTTGAAACCAGCAGAGCCTCCGTTCATGGTTGCCTGTGTCCAGGGAATAAATCCAATCTCAGCCATCACAACAGATGGGAGTAGATTTGGGGGTGCATACCTTATTCCTGTTGAGAAAACAGGTGGATAGAAGAGTGTATCACTGGATGAATTCAGGTAGAATCCGCTGTTGAAGAGGACACCAAGTGAGAATCTTGGAGATGGAGTGAAGAGGAATCCACCATTGAAGTTGTAGCCCTTCCATCTCTTCCACACTTCGGTGGTTGTTGTGTCAATCCGATCATATGTATAGGAGTATCCGTTCAGAACCCTGAAGCCAAGTCCAGCAGAAAAATAGCCAAACCTGAATCCCACATATGGATTGTATCCTGAAACATTGAACTCTGCCTTTGTCTCCTCCTCACCTGTAACCACATAGAATTCGTTCCTTATCTGGTTGAAGTATCTATAATTAGAGTAGATGTAGGGATGGAAGTCAAAGCCAAGCAGGATTTTATCATTCCCAAACCTTGCATTTAATCCATAGTTTCCTGGAAGGAAGTAGGTCCCCGATGCAACAACCACCTTCCCCACTGTGTTGTCGTAAGAGTCAAATACCCGTTTGCTCCTTGATTCAGAAGGTATGCTGATTCCACCATTCAGTGTTATGGCTGTCCCTGTGAATACATATGGGTTTTCCCCGGAGAAGACAGACACCCCACCCATTGAGTAGAGTGCAGCATCCACAACTGGGAAGACCTCACCAAATCCTGAATTTGTGTAGAGAAAACTTCCAGAAACATACAAAGCAAAGATAAAGAACACGATTAAAGTTATTTTACGCATATCACCACCACCATACGATTTGAAGGTTTCCTGTATAACTGGTCTTTTCATCATTGAACCCTGGAATTGTGCTGGCTGGTTCACCCTCATAGTGATACTCACCACCTGAAAGGTCAAGTCCCGTATGCTGGTAGACCTCCTTCTTAACCCTGAACTTGAGCCTCACAAAGAGGTTATCTGATACCCTATCAATGAATGATACATACATCTTTCTTCCATCTCCATAGAGGAAGTCAATCCCCGTGTCTTCAAAAATCCACTGGCTCATCCCATTGGTTGTCCATATGGCTGCACCTGAGTATATGCTGAACCTGTCAGAGAACCTGTGTTCAAAGGAGAGTGAGGCATAGCCTCCATCTATCACAATGTTCTGGGTGTAGGTCTCTGACGAGGCAAGTTTGACCCAGCCGTATCTCAATCTGAAGTCCAGATAGTCGTAATCTGTGAGAAGGGCATATATCCTGAATGTGGTTTCATTGGTGACTGATTGGGTTGGCTCTGTAGCCCTTCCCCTGTATTTCGCCTGATACTTGTGTTTTAACCTTATCCTCACAGGGAATACAGGTCTGTATTCAATCTCCGCCTGTATCCTCTTATTCGGCAGATTGAAGGAGAGGTTCTTCCACATGTCAATGTATGCCCTTGTGATGGTGAAGTATCTGTTGAACCTGTACCTTGTCTCAAGATAAAGTCCTTCCTCTGGCTTTGGTGAGGGCAGGTTCACAACATCTGTGTAAACAGCATCTATGAGCCTGTATGGTTTTTCAAATGGGGTATCGTCGTATCGCTTCTGCTCCATGAACGGCCTTGCATATGGGTTGTCGTATCCAATATCATAGTGTCTGAAAAGTGCAAATATGTAGTTATTGTCTGTTTGAACCCTTGCCTTCACAAGGTAAGCCTTTCCAGCGGCAACACCATCGTTGAACTGGACAGCGTATTCTCCGCTCATGGCAAAGTTTCCAACACCTGTTCTTGCATACACCCCTTCAAACCTCTTCACATATCCACCGATTGGTGCAAGATAAACAGGGTCTGTTATATCCTCGCTGTCAAACCTGATTTCAACATCAGCAGGTGAAACCCTCTGCCTTTTATCCGTGTAAATCATCATGTGGTTAAG
>QNDZ01000137.1 GCA_003646055.1 bacterium | reverse complement strand
TATTTCTGGATATTCCTTTCTCAATCTCTCAACCAGTTCCTTTGATTTCTCATAGTCATAATCACCATACGCAGGGTCATTGGGGTTCAGGTCAAGATGGTCTGTGATGGAGATATACTGAAATCCAAGTTTTATTGATTCCTGAACAATCCAGTCTGGCTGGAGTTCAGAATCAAAGGAAAGATTTGAATGGATATGCAGGTTAATCAGTGGATAAGAGCGCATCAATAAACTCCTCTGGATTAAACTCCTCAATATCATCAGGTGCCTCACCTGTTCCTATAAACAGAACAGGCAGGTTAAACCTTCTCACTATGGGAAGGATTACCCCTCCCTTTGCAGTGCCATCCATCTTTGTTAAAACAATACCTGTAAGTCCCAGTTTCTCATTGAATATCTCCACCTGATGTATTGCATTCTGTCCTGTTGTGGCATCAATCACAATCAAGATTTCCTGTGGGAGGTCTTCCCTCTTTTTGTTAAGAGTTCTCTTTATCTTTGCCATCTCCTCCATAAGACCTGTTTTTGTGTGAAGTCTTCCCGCTGTGTCAATCAGCAGACAATCCACACCCCTTGAAACAGCAGCATCAAAGGCATCAAAGGCAACTGCAGAAGGGTCAGCACCATACTGGGAAGAGACAATATCTGCGCCTGCCCTGTCTGCCCATATCTTCAGTTGCTCCTGTGCGCCTGTCCTGAAGGTATCACATGCTGCAAAGAGCACACTCTTTTTCTTCTTTCTAAAATACAGCCCTATCTTTCCAATGGTTGTCGTCTTCCCAACACCATTAACACCAACAAAGAGATAAACAACAGGTGGATTATGTACTGATTCATGTGGAACAGAGAGCATTTCCACAAGCAATTCCCTCAATCGCTCAAGGTATTTGTCAGGATGAACCTTTTTCAATTCTTCAATGAAAAATTCGGTTGTCTCTATACCAACATCCCCTGAAAGAAGTATATCCTCAATCTCTTCAAGCAAGGCAGGGTCTTTCCTTCTCAGCATACTGGCAACCCTGCCAAATATATTCTCCCTTGTCCTTCTCAATGCATCGCGAAGTCCCATTATTTGAGCCTCTTCTCTATTCTCTCCATTCTCTCAAGGAGTGTTGTTATAACCTCTGCCAGGAAACCCATTGCAAATAGAAGAAGTCCTGCAAGTATCAGGAGCATGGTAAGATACAGGAGTGGTCTGTATCCATGATGGAAGAAGACCCTCATTACAACTGTGTATATACCAACAAGGAAACCAAGCCCCAGGGAGACTATCCCCATGTTTCCAAATAGAAGCATGGGCTTCTTCATGAATGTGAGGAGGAATTTAACAGAGAGAAGGTCCATAACCCCAACAAAGATTCTTCCCTTACCTGAATACTTTGATTCTCCAGCATACCTTTCCCTCAATGTAACCTTAACCTCTGTTGCCTTAAATCCTCTGTCAACGGCAAGTGCAACCATGTATCTGTGCCAGTCCTTTCTCAATGGAATCTCTTCAAGAACCTCTCTTTTCATTGCCTTTATTGCATTCTGGTCATGGACAGGTATCCTGAATAACATCCGTGAAAGATTGTTGTAAATGGTGGAGACAAACCTCTTCCTGTATCTCCCCTGCTTCCATCCAGAGACGATGTCATAACCCTGGTCAATCTTCTCAAGGAGGAGTGGAATCTCAAGAGGGTCATACTGAAGGTCTGCATCAAGTATCACAATTACATCCCCCTTTGAGGCAAGGAATCCCGTGACAATCGCCTCTGTCTTCCCCAAATTCGCCCTGTGTTTTTCCACATCCAGCCATTTCAGTTTCTTTGAAAGTTTCGTTGCTTCCTCATATGTTCCATCAGAACTTCCATCATCAACTATAACAACATGGTAGTCCCTTTTTCTGTCCTTTGCCCTTAATCTCTTAATCTCCTCAACAAGGGGTTTTATATTGGGCTTTTCATTATATGCAGGAACGATTATTGTAACCTTTTTTGAAACCATTTTATCGTCTCCTTCAATCCATCCCTGAATTTAACGCCTGGTTCCCAGCCGAGAATCTCCTTTGCCCTGGTGATGTCAGGTCTTCTCCTCATGGGGTCATCTTCAGGAAGGGGCATAAACACAAAGTTCTTTTCAATCCCCATCACCTCACACACAATCTCGGCTGTTTCCAGGATTGTGTATTCCTCAGGATTACCAATGTTAACTGGAAGATGGTAATCAGTCTCCATAAGTCGCATCAATCCCTCAACTGTATCATCAACATAACAGTAACTCCTGGTCTGGGAACCATCACCATATATTGTCATGGGTTCACCCTTTAATCCCTGTGATATAAAATTTGGCAGAACCCTTCTGTCATCAGGGTCCATGTATGGCCCATAGGTATTAAAAATCCTTGCAATCCTTGTGTCAACATTGTATTTTCTGTGATATGCCATCATCAGTGCCTCAGCATATCTCTTTGATTCATCATAGCAACTCCTTGGACCTATAGATGAAACATTACCCCTGTAATCCTCATTCTGTGGATGAACTTCAGGGTCTCCATATACCTCTGATGTTGATGAGAAAAGGATTCTTGCATTCTTCTCCTTAGCATATTCAAGCATGTTGATTGTGCCAATTCCACCTGTTTTGAGTGTTTCTACTGGGTGGTTCAAGTAGTGGTAAACACTCCCTATTGAGGCAAGGTGGAAAATCCAGTCAACATCTCCGTAATCTGTTGGCTCATTAATATCCTGCTCAAAAAAAACAAAGTTTTCTTTATCCAGTAAATCCTCAATATTCTCCTTTTTTCCTGTTATCAGGTTATCAACACATATTACATAGTGGCCTTCAGATAAAAGCCTTCTTACCAGATTTGTTCCTATGAAACCAGCACCACCGGTGACAAGCACCCTCATTCTGGTCTCACCCTGAAAAAGGTTTTTTTACCAAATTTAATTGCATATTCCCTGTCAACTGTAATCTCCAGGTCGGTGTCAGTAACCTTTTCACCATCAATCCTCAGTCCACCCTGCTTTATAACCCTTCTTATATCACTTGAAGAAAGACCTGTTATTGACCTTATCACCTTAACAATCCAGACCCTCTCCCCTTCGGGATAAACCACCTCTTCCATTTCTTCAGGGAGTTCCCTTTTTGAGAAAACTTTTATAAAATTCTCCCTTGCCTTTTTTGCTGCTGTTTCTGAATGGTACATCCTCACAATGGTCTCTGCAAGATCAAGTTTTATATCCCTCGGGTTTACATCCTTATCCTTCAAACTCCTCTCTATTTTTTCAAGTTCTTCATTGTCCAGATCGGTGCAGAGGGTGTAGTACTTCATTATCAATGTATCTGGTATGGACATAATCTTTCCAAACATCTGGTCAGGTGGCTCATTTATACCCACATAATTACCATAGGACTTGCTCATCTTCAATTTTCCATCAAGCCCTTCAAGTAAAGGAAGAAGGAACACAACCTGGGGTCTCTGCCCGAACTCCTTCTGGAGGTCTCTGCCCAGAAGATGGTTGAATCTCTGGTCAGTCCCACCAAGTTCAACATCTGCTCTTATGGCAACAGAATCGTATGCCTGAAACAAGGGATATAGTATCTCGTGCAAAGAGATAGGGACATTCTCCTTCATCCTCTTTTCAAAGTCATCCCTTTCAAGTATCCTTGCAACCGTTGTTTTTGCGGCAAGTTTTATAATGTCCTTTGAGGTTAGTTTACCAAGCCATTCACTGTTATATCTGAACTCAAGATTATCTTCCTTCAGGATTTTCAGTATCTGCTCCTTATACTGTTCCATGTTCTTTTTCACTTCTTCTTCAGTGAGGGGTGGCCTTGTCTTTGACCTGCCTGAGGGGTCACCTATCATGGCGGTAAAATCACCAACAACAAGAACAGCTGTATGCCCAAAATCCTGAAACTGCCTCATCTTTCTAAGGGGAACAGAGAATCCAAGATGAATGTCTGGAGCAGTTGGGTCAATCCCCAGTTTTACCCTTAACTTCTCACCTTTTTTTATCCGTTCTTCAAACTCCTCTATGGGTATTATGTCTGCTGCTCCCCTTTTTAAGGCAACCAGTTCATCCATTATTTATTCCCTGTTGGTATCTGTAAAAGGGGTGTCAGATTCTTATCAAATGGGGCTATAATAACCGTGTTATTGGGTGAGTTAATAAGTTCCTTGAGTGTCTGTATATAATACCACTGGAGATATGAATTTGTAAGTGAATTTGCAATGATTCTCTGCGCCCGTGCTATCCCCTCTGCCTCAATCCTCTTCCTCTTTGCTTCCTGTTCCTCCTTCTGTAAAACATATTTCATTTTCTGGGCTTCCTGTTCAGCAGCAATCTTCTCATCAATGGCATTCTTCACCTTTGGAGGAAGACTCACATTCCTGAGTAGAACATTCTCCACTATAATACCCCTTGGCTTAAGATTCTGAACAAGTTCATCAAAGATTTCCTTTGAAACCTTCTCCCTGTTTGAAGAATAAATATCATTAACAGAGTAAGTTGCAGCAACATTCCTTATTGAAGTCCTGATTGCTGGCCTCACAATCTTTTTCACATAGTCTTCTCCAATATCCCTGTAAACCTTCCATGCTGTTTCAGGTTGAAGATGGAACCATACAGTTACATCAAGGTCAACGGAAAGCCCTTCCTTTGTCAGTGCGGTAATGGCATCATCCCCCCTTACAAGACCCTCTTCACGCTTTTTACTCATGGTGTATTCCTGAGTTCTTATACTCATCTTTTCAATTGTAACAAGGGGATTAACAAGGTGAAGACCACTATGCAACACCTCTTCTTTTACCTTGCCGAAAAGGATCTGAACACCGACCTCTCCAGGCCCGACAAGTCTCACCATGGCAAGGATAAAAAAGATCCCTGCCAGTGCAAAAGGAATGAAGGAAAAACCTTTGAGCCTTCCCTCAAAGCTTCCAAGTAAAAAAATAACACCAATTATCAAAGCAATTACGGTCAGAAAAATAAGCATGGTTCCACCCCCATTAAAGAGAATGGCGGCGCAGGGATTCGAACCCCGGACACGCGGATTATGATTC
>QNDZ01000136.1 GCA_003646055.1 bacterium | reverse complement strand
TGAGGGCCAGTTTATCAGTAACTTCAGAAAGAGATAATAGGTAATATCCCATATACCAAAGAGAAGTATGAAGATAAAGGGAACCTCTCTCAATTTTCTGGAGATGGCAAAACTTGCACCTGATAAAAACACTATGGTGGCTATCTCTCTGTAAACCTCTGTTCTGTATATGTGAGGACTCATGGGTTTTAATGGAAAAAGGGAATGAATTCCTGGATAGAATAGTTCTCTCAGGTAAACAACACATACCGCCTCTATAAACCCAAAGGCAATGCCTGTAAAGAGTATGGAGAGAAAAACACGCGGGAGTTCATCCCTTTTCATATTCAATAGGGGAGAATTTCAAATATTGTGATTTCTTCTGTTTTGCCCCTGAGCCTGACCTTCCCCAGATTCCTGAAGTTGTACTCTTCTTTTAACTGCTTCATTGTGAATTCGGAAATCAGGATGTTTGTCCTGTAATCCTTGTTAAGTGGTTCTATCCTTGCAGCGGTGTTCACAGTATCACCGATTGCTGTGTATTCCATTCTGAGGGTTGAACCCACATTACCCACAATTGCAATACCTGTGTTTATGCCAATACCTATCTCAAATGTTCTGCCCTTCTCCTTCATCCATTCCCTGTTTATATCCCTTGCCTTTTTCACCATTTCAACAGCAGCGGCAACTGCCTTATCGGCATGACCTGGATACTGGATGGGAGCACCAAATATTGCCATTATTCCATCACCCATAAACTTATCAATCATTCCATTGTGTTTGAATATGATTTTTGACATCTCTTCAAAATACTCATTCAACTCTTTGACAACCTCTTCTGGATAACTGCTCTCCACATACCCTGTGTAGTTTCTAATATCACAGAACAGGACAGTAATCTCCCTTCTCTCACCCTTTATTGTTATGTCCTTGCTCTTAATAATCTTATCCACAATCTCAGGTGGCACATACCTTGAGAATGTCTCCTTAAGTTTCCTCCTCTCAAACTCTATGGTGGAAAGCCTGACCCTGAGCCCAATCAAAAAACTGAAGACCATACCAAGTAGTGGTCTGAATACCTCAACCATTAACAGTTTCCCCATGAATAAGAAAAAGGATAGAATGAGATAACCAGCAAGCATGAATACAAGAAGTGCAACTGAGCCACCTGTGGGCATCCTGTAGGCAATAAGGACAAGGAGGAATATAAGGATAAAACCAACAAGGTAATTCAAAAATGGTTCAACCACATGAACAAAGTCTCCCCTTAAAATATCTGATATTGTGTTTGCATGGATTTCAACGCCTGGAAGTGAAGCAAAGAAGGGAACGGGTCTTATATCCGATAGACCGGAGACGGATGTCCCGAACAGGACAATCTTTCCTGTAAAGAAATCTTCAGGCACCCTTCCTGAAAACACATCACTGAATGATACATACTCAAATGTCCTGAAACCTCCCCTGTAATTCACATATACATCCCCATTTGAATTTATCCTGATGTCCTTTCCACCTATGGAGATATACCCATTATGCAGTGTATATCCGTTTGAGATAACCGATACAACAGCAAGTGGAAAGGATGGAAGGAGTTTTCCCCGATAGTTAAAAACAAGGGGAACCCTCCTTATCACACCATCAGGGTCTGGATGCATATTTATGATGCCTGGTTTTGCTCCTGCAATAATCAGGCCATCTATGGGTGAAATAAACCCAGGATAGACAGGTGAAAGCCACTCAGGTGCATCAGGAAGTTTCAGCAGTTTCAATGTTGCATCGCTTATATTTGTAATGGTATCATTTGTGAGCATGCCTGCAAAAACAGGGTTTCCTGCCTTTTCCACGGATAAAATAAGGTATCTGTCAAATGAGAGGTATGAGAGCACTGAATCAACCAGATAATCCTTTTTTAATGTTGATAAAAGGAAGGTTCTATAAATGTTTCTCATAATACCAGGCAATGTATCAGGTTCAGTGAATAGAAAGTCTATACCGATAACAAGTGGTTTCTGTAAGGATATTGCGTCAATCACCTTTGAAAAGTTGTATCTTGGCCAATCATAGAACCTTCCAAGTTCCTTTAAGGACTTTTCATCAACATCCACTATGACTATGTCAGGAATCCTTTTGTTTTCAACATTAAGATACATCCTGATGTCGTAGAACTTTCTTTCAATGGGTTTATAAAGAACCGGAAAAAACTCCCCAAGAGGGAATATTACAATGAAAACAACCAGACTGATTATTAGAACCTTAAAGATATCTTTCATTTGGGATATTATGACATGCTCTTAACCATATGTCAAGATATCTTAATTCTTTTAGACTTTTGTCAAACTTATGCCTATTGCATAGATACATATTTTATTACTTTTGTCTCTTCAGAGGTTGTAAGCTTTATGAAGAAAAGGCCAGTGTGAAGATTCTCTCTGTTCCATTTAACACTATGGAGCCCTTTATTTTTATAGCCTTTATAAATCTCTTTCACAACTCTTCCAACAACGTCCAGGAGTTCAAGAGAAACGATACCGGATTTTTTCAACTGGAATAAAATCCTGTCTTTCTCAACCCAAAGTACCCCATTCGCATGTTTTTCCTGAATACCTGTCGGGTTCAATTTGTATCCCACAATCCAGTATTTAGTGGAATCCAGAAGAGAAACAATCCTTATAGTATCCCCACTTGAATCTACTCGTATCCTATTCTGGATGTCGTCACTTCTTATGTCATCACCAACCCCTGACTCAGCTACTTCAAGTTGCCCAGTGAAAAATCCTGAAGATGTATCAGATTCTACAAGACCAACAACTATCCCCTCTGGATAAATGCTTGACTTTACCAGAAGGCCTGCGGCATCCATTAACCCAGAATTCCTGTCCTTACCAAAAAGTGATAGATACAAAATACATTCTTCACCTATAGAATCCACGCATGTTTCATAGAGAGAATCCGAGAAGGCTCTTACAGAATCAACTTTTTCAGGTTCCCCTGGCACTCCCACAACAAATGATGTATCTATGGGAAAAATGTATGCTGGTCCAATAACCAGAGATTCAACCGTTTGAGAATCCACTGTCCACCAGTAGTTATTCTGTAATAAAATTGAATCAGAAGAATTATTCAGTATTTCAACATCTTTTTGGTATGTATTAAAATAAAGATTACAATTTTCAAGCACAACGGTTGAATCAGTATCCGCATCAGTACTTACATAGAGAACACCTGAGTTTACATCCAATGTGCTACCATTATCAAGAATAAGTGAATTTCTGATAATGAGTGCTGAATGGGTTGTATCTCCAAATGCACCGCCTTTATTTCCCTTGTTTCCTACAAAGGTGGAATAACTGGCCGTTACCCGGGAAGAGTCACTTACAACGATTGCACCACCTCCTGAACCACCATTATTCCCTTCAAAGAGACATTTATTTAGATATGCTTCAGCACGAAGATTTAAGCATAAACCGCCTCCTCCACCATTGGCACTGTTGTTTCTAAAAACGTCAAGAAATGAATTTATACCAGCATCCTGATACACAAGTATTCCTCCACCATTCAAAAATGTAGTATTTCCATATACTTTGTTAAAACTGAGTTCAGGGTAAGAATTGAACTGGATAAACATTGCACCACCGTATAGGTAAGAGGAATTTCCAATTATTTTGTTACCTGAAATAACAGGATTACTGTAATTGTCAATATAAAGGCCACCTCCATAATAGCTGGCAGTATTGTCCCTGATGTAATTTGAATCTATTTCAGGAGAAGCGTGATTGTAGACAAATATACCCCCTCCTGCTATACCTGCTGAATTATTTTCAATGATATTCCCTTTAATAGTAGGGGACGTATACCCATATACAAATATCCCACCACCAAGAGAATCCACCTGATTATTCTCAATCCTGTTTCCTATCACACTTATCCCTATGGAGTAACTAAATCCAATACCACCGCCATTTCTGGCATCATTATTGTATATATTACAATATAAGATTTCAAAAGAACCTGTAGAATCTTGAAGGTCATTTGCATATATTCCACCGCCTATGTGATTTTCGCTTGTATTAGAATAAATATTGCATCCTATTATGGTAAGATAAGAACTATCCGCTCTTATCCCTGCCCCATGGGAACCTGTTGTTTTGTTATCATGGATATAACAGCTTTCCACAACAACACCAACACTATCAGAAATCCCTCTGAATCGGATTCCTCCTCCACCAAGAGTGTTCGCTTCATTAAAACAAAATGTATCATTCTTAAAAAGACCACCTCCCACAAAGTAGACATTCATACCTCCGCCACCACTGGTAGCATAATTACTATCAAGCTTGGAGCCAGTCAACTCAACATTTGAATATGTACCCAAATGGATACCTCCTCCAACCCTATTTGCTCTGTTATTTGTTATACGGCAGTTTTTAATAACAGGGGAGCAATCCCCCCAGATGTAAATACCTCCTCCATAATATTCTGCATAGTTATTTACTATTTTACAATTCTCTATGGTTGGAGAGAAATTATATATGTATATTCCACCTCCATTACCCCATCTTCCTCCATACACATCCCTTGCCCACCCATCCATTATTGTAAGACCAACAACCCTGGCCTCCTTTCTTAATGTCCCTCCTGAATATGCATAGAAGTATATAACATGATATGAAGAATCAGTCCCATCTTCACTTATCCCGCTAATGATGCAGGAGTCTCTATCCACACCCATCAGTACTACTGAATCTCTCATTACTATACCCACGGAAGCATTAATGTTACCCAAATGATAAATACCGGGAGCCAGAAGAACAGTATCAATAACACCATTACTGGCAGCATGGGCATTAGCATTATCAATGGCTGGCTGTAGAGATTCTCCTTCATACCCGGTGGTGTCAACATACCAGATAAAACCATAAACATTTAGAGATAAAATAAATCCAAGGAATGAGAAAGAAAACCTTTTAACCATCATAACCACTCCTTTTTTTAATAAATTTTATCCAAAGATTTTCTTATGTCAACAAATGACTCTCCATATTTGACCTCAGGAAAGATAGATTCTTGGAAGCCTCTTTCCCATCCTTGATACAACCTCATAGGGAATTGTCTGTATGAGACCAGCAATATCCCAGGCACTTATGTTTTCACCCAGTATAAGGA
>QNDZ01000135.1 GCA_003646055.1 bacterium | reverse complement strand
GGTTTGATCCATTGGATGGTCCTATGGACAGTTTATATTATTTTAAGAAAATAGTAATAACCTTTGATAAGAAATTTGCAGGGAATACTTTTGTGAATTTCAATAATGTGGAAGATATTAAATGGAATCACAGAGAGGGATATTTTGCACTGAACGATAAAAAAGTCTTTTTGTACGCAGGGTACATAAAAAAGGGATTCAGAAATGATTATCTCAGTATAGTCCCTGGGGACAAAGCTTTAGACAGGATATATTTAAGTATTGTCTCACTGGATAAGAAGGATTTGATTTTTTCTCGTAAGATTTTAATAACAGTTTTAAAAGATGGAATAATTAAAGGAGATAATGTAAGAAAAGTAGGAAAGGGATTGATATATTATCCTTCCCGAAGAGAATACTTAAAAAAAGAACGTGTTCCCGGCATTCTTTTAATGGAGCATTTTAAGTTGAATTTATCCTTAAAAAATTTAAATCCAGGGTTGAGATTCTTTTATTTATTTCCGGATGGGAAACTGCATGAAGGAGACGGTATTTACAGGCGAGATGATGGATATGAGTTGCGTTTAGATAGTCACGAATTCAGAACTGTTTATTATCTGCTTCTTGGTTGAAAAGAATGTTTCTGTTGGCGTTCAACAATCCAAGAAAAAATAGAAAATGAAACATGTTGTCTGTTCTGAATCCCCAGTCAAAGGTGCCCTGAAGAAATATGGAAATTATAGAGGCCAGTCCACCATATATTAGGGCAATATTCTCTTCACTGAGATTGGAGGGAAGGATTTTATTTAGTTTCTTTAAGTCTTGATAATTTCCCTTGAATGAATACCAGAAGAACAACAGGAAGAGTATTAATCCTAAAATTCCAGTTTCGGCGCAGTATAACAAAAATATGTTGTGAACAACATACTGAGGAGTGGCTGCGGCAATTCCTGTATAATCGTTAGTAATCATAACGGGATAGTAGTTGTTAAGTCCTATTCCCAATAATATATGATTCTTAATTATGTATAATGCGTTTATGTATTGTGCCAATCTCCCCTGAAGCGTTAACAGCCCGAACCTTATAAACCTTAAATAAAGAATATTTGCTGTTATTAAGAAAACAGTCACAAAAGATACGAAAACACTTAAGGTTATAAACAGGAAATTTTTCAAAGATATAAGACCAGGTGGTTTCCTGTGGAACAGGATAATAAACACTATTATTAGACTCAAAATAAAACCCACAACGCTTGACCTGCTTAGTGTAAGGAATATTGCAGTGGCAGCAGAAACAAAAATCAAGGTGGAGAAGATTCTCCTCCATCCTTTAGAAATCATAGAGTATATGACAAAAGGTGGGGTGAATATGGATAAAAATTTCCCAAATGCGTTTGCTTCTTTAAGGGTTCCAGTACTTCTTCTGAAGATTTGGGTTATGAATCCGGGTATTAGTGGTTTTACCGACTCGCCTTTAATTAAATCAAGTGGCAAAATTTTGTAAAATTGTAACACTGCTATTATTCCCTCAACCAATATAAAAATTCCAATAATCCAGGTAATTAATGATAGCTCTTTTTGGGATCGTATGAAAAAAGAGACCTGCAAATAAAGTAATAAGCCTATCAGCATTCTCAAAAATTCGTAGAAAGAAGCCACAGGATATGTTGACGCTACAATTGATGTTGCAATAGCATATATACTAAAAAAAAGAAAAACAAAAAAATTCATGCCCAATTTTACATATAGATAATTGTTTAATTTGTTAAATTTAAAAAGAAAAGAAATTAAGAAACTAATAATTAAGGCAAAATGCAGAGGTGAAAAAACAGGGTGCGGCCATGCACCACCATAATGGTCTGAATAAACTTTGACAAGATGATAATTGTAGGGTAAAATCAATGCGACGAAGAGTATAACTGTTGCAATTATACCCATATCCCATTTTGTGAACAGAATAAAGAAAGAAAGCAAAGTTGTCACAGTTATTAACGGAAAAAAAACAGGGTATTTTATTGATGTGTAATAATATAGAAATGAGAGAAGTAAGAATAAAATTATTCTTTTTGCCATTCTTTAAACGTATATATTACTGTTGTTATAATAAAGACAAGGATAAAAGCAGTTATCATATTATACGAGGTCTTAGGGAACGACTTTTTTAGAGGTGGTTTTGCAAAGGATATGACTCTTACTACGGGTTTTTTTACTGTCAGGCGCAATTTTTTGTTAAGTTCTTCCAAAACCTTGACATAGTAATTACAGATTTCGGCTGCCCTTTTTTTATCTCTATCTTTTACATAAATCTCAATAACACCGCGTAAGTTGAATATCCCAATTTGAGTTCTTTTACGTAATATTTTTATTGCTTCATCCTTGTATTTTACACCGTACAATTCCACGAGATTGAACCTATCAACAACCATATTGAGGGCTGGATCACTTTCAAGAATTGATTTAATTGTAGGTGAACTAATGCCCTGTGAAAGTGAAAGGTTGGGATTTAAAAAACCAAGAGAGGTTGATAAAGCTGAAGTTCCCAGTTCAGATTCTGGCATTAATATGGTCATTTCAGCAGTATAAGTTTTAGGCAGTAAAAAGCTTATCACCATGGCTACCACTGCCCCGCCCAGAGAGTAGAGTAGTATTCTTGTCCAGTACTTTATCACTATTTTTATAACGAAAAACAAATTTAGCGCGTCTTCGTTTGTCATTAAAGCCTCCTTTTCACACATAATAATGGACTGATAAAAAATGTCAATATCGGGTATAGGTATAGAGGTGCGTTAAATAGGGGAGGACGAATAAAATATGCAGTGAATAAGAAGTTATGGGAATAATAACCCAGAGCATATCTTGTTGACAACATAGAAGTATTACCATATATTATTCACATGAAACAGGTTGTTCAGGATTTTAAGGATGGAAAGATAAAGGTTATAGATGCACCTGATCCTGTGCCAGAGCCAGGGTTTATCATTGTCAGGAATTATTTCTCTGCAATATCAGCAGGAACGGAAAAGACAACGGTTGGAACAGGCAAGAAGTCCCTCATTGGAAAGGCAAGGGCAAGGCCTGACCTTGTGAAGAAGGTTGTTGAGAACATAAAGAGGGAAGGGCTTGGACAGACATTGAAGAAGGTCAGGTCAAAACTGGATGAATATAAGTTGCTTGGTTACAGCAGTGCAGGAGAGGTGATTGCTATTGGAGAGGGTGTTACAAATTTCTCACCTGGTGATGTTGTTGCATGTGGTGGCGGTAATTATGCCACCCATTCAGAACTTATTAAGGTTCCTGTTAATCTCTGTATGAAGGTTCCTGAGGGTGTTGGGCTTGATGAGGCTGCATTTGCCACGATTGGTGCAATAGCAATGCAGGGGGTGAGACAGGCTGATGTCAGGGTGGGCGAGAGGGTTGGTGTGATAGGGCTTGGACTCATTGGCCTTTTAACATTGCAGATTTTGAAGGCTTCAGGTTGCAGGGTATTCGGAATTGATGTGGACAGAGAAGCCATAAAAAGGGCAGAGGGTTTTGGCCTTGATGCTGGTTCTATTTCAGGTGAAGGGATAGAGGAAAGGGTGGCGACCTTCACAAATGGCTTTGGTCTGGATTCTGTGATTATAACAGCAGGTACAAGGAGCAGTGAACCCATACACACAGCATCAAGGATATTGAGGGATAGAGGGAAGGTTGTTGTGGTTGGTGCAGTTGGGATGGAACTGGAAAGGGAACCATTTTACATGAAGGAACTTTCACTTTCTCTCTCAAGGTCCTACGGTCCAGGAAGATATGACCCTGTGTATGAGGAGAAGGGGATTGATTATCCTATAGGTTATGTGAGGTGGACTGAACAGAGGAACATGGAGGCATTCCTTGACCTTGTTGCCCAGAAAAAGATCAATGTTAAAACCCTTATCACACATAGATTTACAATTGAAAGGGCAGATGAGGCCTATGACTTGATATTAAACAGGAGAGAGCCCTTTATAGGGGTTGTGTTTGAATATGGTGAGGCCCTTACAGAGAAGGTTAAAACAATACAGGTTTCGCCGCCTGTTGAGAAAAAAGAGGATGTTGTTGTTGCTGGTGTTATAGGTGCAGGCAGTTTTGGAAAAACTTTTATTATCCCTGCATTAAAATCAAACCCTCATGTTCAACTCTCCATGGTTGCTACATCCCATGGTGCAGGTGCTGTGAACGTTGCAAAGAGATTTGGTTTTTACAGGGCAACCTCTGATGCAGAGGAGATTCTATCAAACCCAGATATAAATACAGTCTTTATTCTAACAAGGCATAACCTGCATGCCCCTTATGTTCTTAGGGCCATTGAGGAAGGAAAAAATGTCTATGTTGAAAAGCCACTTGCGATAAGCCTTGAGGATGTTGAGAGGATAGCAGAAAAATTGAAGGAGAATCCTGTTAAGATTATGGTGGGATTCAACAGGAGGTTTTCTCTCCATGCTGAAAGGCTTAAATCCTTCTTTGGTGATGAGCACGGGCCTCTAATAATACATTACAGGGTGAATGCAGGTGCTCTGCCTCCTGATCACTGGACAAGGGACCCTGATATAGGTGGAGGAAGGATTATTGGTGAAGGTTGCCATTTCCTTGACTTTACCAGATTCCTTACAGGAGGAAGAATCATTGAGGTTAAGCTTTATCCTGCAGGGGACAGGGAGAATGTGATAATGGTGGTTTCCTTTGAGGACGGTTCCATGGCAAGCATACATTATACAACAACAGGGGATAAGTCATTCCCCAAGGAGAGGGTTGAGGTTATTGGTGATGGAAAGGTGGGTATTATTGATGATTACAGGACGACAATCCTCTCTTCTGGTGGGAATAGGAATGTGTTTAAATCAAAGTCCCAGGATAAAGGGTATGTTCAGGAGATAAATGCATTTGTTGATTATGTACTTGGTAAGAAAGGCCCTGCCATACCACCTGAAGAGATTTTAGAGGTATCTGAATGGATTATAAGGGTAACAATGACCTGAAATCAATCACCATTTCTCTACTCAAGTGGGCTATAAAAGAGGATTTTAAGGGATTTGACCCTTATGATGGATTGAATTCATTTCTCTTTTATGGTGTTCCATTCAGGAATAAATACTGGGGAATACTGATTACCCAGTTTTTTAAGAGATTCCCTTTGAATTTAAGG
>QNDZ01000134.1 GCA_003646055.1 bacterium | reverse complement strand
TGAAGATGGAAGGTGTTGTGGATGTCCTCACATATAAAAATACACCAGATACACTTTTCACCACAGCGGGTCAGGGATATCCAGAGCCATCTCCTTATGACACCCGTCTCTTTGATAAAAGGGTAAGGTTTGCTGGAGACAGGGTTGCCCTTGTGGCGGCTGAATCCCCTGAACTTGCCAGGGAGGCATTGAAAAGGATAAGGGTTGAATACAGGGAACTCCCCGCTGTATTTGATACAGAAGAAGCCCTGAAGGGTGAGGTAATTCTCCATGATGGGGATGAACACATGGTTATACCTGCTGCTTACAAACCTGAGAAAAACATAGCAGCAGAGATTGATGTCTCATTTGGAAATCCCGAAAAGGGGCTTGAACAGGCAGATATTGTTATTGAGAGGGATTACTCTGTCCAGATTGCCTCCCACTGTGCAATAGAACCCCATGCCTCTGTTGCCTACATAGATGAGATGGGAAGACTGGTAATCGTAACCTCAACCCAGGTTCCATTCCATGTGAGGAGAATTGTTTCAATGGTTCTTGGAATCCCAGTGAGGAAGATAAGGGTGATAAAACCCAGGATTGGTGGTGGGTTTGGTGGAAAACAGGAGGTAATCCTTGAACCCTATGTTGCCCTGATTACATGGAAACACAGAAGGCCATCACGATTCGTGTTCACAAGGGAGGAGGTTTTCTTTGCTGGAAGAACAAGGCATGGAATGAAACTGAAACTCACCACAGGGGTTAAAAAAACAGGAGAAATTACCACCCTTATCATGGATGCAGTGATGAATGCAGGTGCCTATGGACCCCACAGCCTGACCGTTCTTTCAAATACAGGTTCTAAAGTTCTCCCCCTGTTCAACAAAATAGAAAATCTGAGATTTCACGGAAGGACTGTTTATACAAATCTCCCTGTTGGTGGCGCATACAGGGGTTATGGAGCAACACAGGGATATGCAGCACTTGGTCAACATATAGACATTATCTGTGACCAGCTTGGACTGGATATTCTTGACTACTACAGGAGGTGGCATATAAAAGAGGGTGAAACCTCAAGGGTATTTGAGGTGCTTGGAGAAGGGAAGGAGGGCGTGAAGCAGGTGATACACTCCTGCAAACTTGATGAGTGTATAGATAGGGGTGCAGAGGCAATAGGATGGTATGAAAAGAGAAGGAAGAGAATTAAGATAGACGAGGATAGATACCTGGGTGTTGGCATGGCCTGTGCAATGCAGGGTTCAGCCATACCTGAGATTGACATGGGAAGTGCCTACATGAAGATGAACGACGATGGCTCCTTCAACCTCCTCATTGGGGCAACAGACCTTGGCACGGGTTCAGATACGATTCTCGCCCAGATAGCAGCAGAGGTGCTTGACATCCCTGTTGAGATGATAATTGTCCGTTCCTCTGATACAGATATTACACCCTTTGATGTTGGGGCATATGCATCTTCCACCACCTATCTTTCAGGTGAAGCCGTGAGAAGATGCGCAGAGGATATAAAGAGACAGATATTGAAGGTTGCTGGAGAGATTATGGGTGAATCTCCAGATGACCTTGATATGTATGAGGGAATTGTATCGGGCAAAAATGGGAAGGCATCCTTCAAGGATATAGCACTATACTCACTCTATCAGAAAAACCAGTTTCAGATACAGGCAACTGCCTCTGCCATTGTTCACCAATCTCCGCCACCCTTCATTGCCCAGTTTGCAGAGGTGGAGGTGGATGTTAAGACAGGGATCGTAAAGGTGAGAAAATTTGTATCTGCTGTTGACTGCGGAACACCGATAAATCCAAGGCTTGGTGAAGGACAGGTAGAGGGTGCTGTTCTCAATGGGATAAGTTATGCCCTTGTAGAGGATTATCTCTTTGATGAAAAAGGAAGGATGACCAATCCCAATTTCAGGGATTACAAGATATTCACCACACTTGACCTGCCAGAAATTATTACAATCATAGTTAACTCCTATGAAGAAACAGGTCCCTTTGGAGCAAAGTCCATTGCAGAGGTTGGAATAAACGGACCCATACCCGCAATAGCAAATGCCATTTACGATGCCATTGGTGTAAGGGTGTACCATGCACCATTCACACCTGAAAGGGTTTTCAGGGCAATAAGGGAAAGCGGGAAATGGTCATAAAGAATGGTCTTGTTTTAACCCCTGATTCAGAAAATCCTAAAAAACTGGACCTCCTTATTGCGGATGGAAAAATAATTGATACTGGCACAGGGCTGGATGGTGGTGAAGTTCTTGACGCAAAAGGGCTGCTCATTCTCCCTGGTGGTATTGATGCCCACGTGCACTTTAATACACCTGGATACACACACAGGGAGGATTTCTATCACGGCTCCATGGCAGCCATTGCAGGAGGGGTAACAACGGTTATAGACATGCCCTGTACATCTGTTCCACCCGTTACCAATAAAGCAAACCTGTTAAAAAAACTTGAAAATATTCAGGGAAAATCCTTTGTTGATTTTGCTTTTTACGGTGGTGTTTCCATTCAGGCCTTTGAGGAAGGGTTTCCTGAATTTATGGAGGAACTTGCACCATATGTCTGTGGGTTCAAAACATATTTTATCTCAGGTATGGAAACATTTGAAAGGCTTGACCCCTTCAGGTTTGAGATGGTCTTAAAGAAGGCAGGAGAAATCAAAAGACCTGTTTTACTCCATGCAGAGGATTATGAGTATGTCATGGGAGCAACAGAGTTTGCAAAGGAAAACAGAAACTACAGTGCATACTACCATTCCAGGCCTGAGATGGCAGAAATCCTTGCAGTCCAGAGGGCATGTAAACTTGCTGAAGGAAAGGATGTTCAACTCCATATAGTCCATGTGGGAACTTCAGAGGCAGTGAAAATCATAAGGGGATATGAGAATGTTACATGCGAGACGTGTCCACACTATCTTGAATTCACATGGGAGGACCTTGACAGGATAGGACCACCATTGAAGACAACACCACCTGTTAAATCGCCATGGAATAAGAAAAAACTATGGGATTATCTCAATGATGGATGGATAAACCATGTTGCCTCTGACCATGCACCTGCGCCAGAAGAGGAGAAGTTTACAGGTTCTGTATGGACTGATTATTCAGGCATCCCCGGGGTTCAGACACTATTTCCCTACATCTATACCTTTGGATACATGAAGGGAAGAATCAGTCTTAAAAGGCTTGTACAGGTTCTGAGTGAAAATCCTGCAAAAAGATTTGGGTTATTTTCAAAGAAGGGTTCCATTGAAAAGGGAAAGGACGCAGACCTGATTTTGATTGACCCGGAAAAAGAATGGATATTAAAAGAAGATAATTTTTATTCCATGGGAAAAATCACACCATTTATGGGATACAGGTTCACTGGTGAAATCAAGTACGTATTATTAAGAGGGAAAATTGTATATCCATTCACAAAACTCCACCCCACTGGAGAATTCATCACCCCACACACCCAGCACGGACCTTGACATTATGACAGTTTTCTCATCATTTAAATTTTAGAGAATCTGGAATATTGACATAATCTTCACTCTCCTTATATTAAAAATTTGGTGGACATGAAAGGAGGTTAATATGAGACACTTCTTTTTTGTGATGTTTCTTCCAGTGATTCTTTTTGCCAGACAACCCTCTGGTGAAGTGTTACCTGTGAAAAACCCAGATAAGACCAGTTTCCTTGAAAGCCTCTCAGAAGGTGATAGACAGAACTCACTTATCCAGTTTGATCTTCTCCCTTCAGACGGTGCACTTTTTGAAGAGGCAAAGTATGTTGAAAAACTCTGGAATAATGGAGAATACGAAGAGGCAATTCGGGAGATAAAATCAGGGGAACTCTCCAGAATCCCCTTTGGTATCTCATGGAAGAATCCGATAAAAACCTCTGTTCCACTATGGGGGGATGATATTCAACTGGATACATTGACCAGTGTAACATGCCTTGACCTTGACTTTGACATCCACACAGGGAACACCTTTGCAATCACACTTCACAAGGACAATGACAACCTTTACAGATGGAGTGTTTACTTCTCAACAGATACAGGCAAAACCTGGACAAAGACATACACATGGAACAGTGAAAATATTATGAATGAGATAAGCGGCGCACCTCTTGGAAACTATTACTACATCTCCTATCTGAGTACCTCAAACACATATGTTATGGTAAGAAGGGTTTTCGCTGCCACAGGTCAGATTGACGTAAATTATATCTACACAATTGTATCCTCTGAACCAGATAGTGTGAGGGAGGTTGAATTGACCTCAAATATGTATACCTATAATAACAGGATTTATTGTGCATTCATTGATGGTAATGATACCCTCAAGGTGTTCTGGACTGATACATCTGCTGCATCGTGGACAGAGGGTTCTCCATCTGTCTTTAATGCAATGCAGGGGCTTGATATTGACTATACTCCATCATCAACTTATTTCCTTTATGTATCCTATATAACCACTGATTCCTTATTGAAGGTTGTGGGCTGGAATTATCCAAACTGGAATGAACTATTCAGTCTTAGCAGTGTGGGTTTTGGTTCCTGGTGGAAGAGCACAACATCCATAGGTGCATACAGGGATACTGTAATGGTAGCATACACAACATCTTATTCACCAAATCGCCTTAATTACTACATATCAAGGGATGCTGGAACAACATGGGACCTGGGTTCGCTCACAGACACGCTAACCACAACACATGACATAACCCTTGATGGAGGGAATGGTTCAGGAGTGGTAGCAGTTGAAGGTAGAGGAATATCCTTTGTAGGAACATTCAGGTGGAGAGACCTTCAGCCAGGCACATGGAGTGACCCAGACACATTCACAGACCATGAACCAAGGATTATAGTTAAGCCTGCAATAACTTACATGGCCGAGAACAGATATGGTATCCTCTATGCTGATTGGCCATCCCAGATTGCCTATTTTGACAGGAGTGACTTCACAGGGATTGAAGAGGAAATGGATACACCAGCCCATGTTTTCACAATTCTATCAAAAACCCCTGCAATAATTTCAGGTAACCTTTCATTAAAACTCAATATCTCATATGGTACAGAACTTACCATGTATATATACGACCCAATGGGTAGAATGGTAAAAACTGCATTCAAAGGGTTTGTTTCAGCAGGCATACATACCCTCACCTGGGATGGCACATATGAATCAGGAAGGCATGTGAAAAACGGTGTGTA
>QNDZ01000133.1 GCA_003646055.1 bacterium | reverse complement strand
CTTTTGATTTCCTCTTTTATCCTTTTTAACTCCTTCTTTGAAACAACCTCCTTCACCATTGAGATATCTTCCACAATGCCCCTTGCAACAATTAATCTTTCAGATTCTTCCTCAGGATAGTCAATGTGCAGGGAGAACATAAATCTATCAAGCTGTGCCTCAGGAAGGGGGTATGTGCCTTCCTGTTCAATGGGATTCTGGGTTGCAATCACGATGAATGGTTCATCAAGTCTGTATGTTTTGCCTGCAAAGGTAATCCTCTTCTCCTGCATGGCCTCAAGTAGTGCTGATTGGGTTTTTGGTGGTGCCCTGTTTATCTCATCCGCAAGCACAAGGTTGGAGAAAACAGGACCTTTTATAAACTTGAACTCCTTTTTCCCGTTGCTCTCCTGGAGTATCTCTGTTCCTGTTATATCAGCAGGCATAAGGTCTGGGGTAAATTGTATCCTTGAGAACTTCATACCAAGGGTTTTTGCAAGGGCATTCACAAGCAGTGTTTTTGCAAGCCCTGGAACACCGATTATAAGGGTGTGACTCCCTGTGAATATACTTATCAAAAGGTTATCTATTATCCCCTTCTGCCCGATAATTACCCTGTCAAGTTCCTTCTGTATCCTCTCCCTTATCATAACTCAGTCCTGAAGGTGTGCATAATTATATCCACTTCCTCCAGATATGGCCATTTTTTCTTTGATGGTGCAAATACATGGCCATCAATAAAATAATAGAAACCATCCTTGTTTATAATGTATGTTATGAATGGGCCACCCATCACCTTTTTCATATTCTGCCATATTCCCCTCATCCTTATTGCCTTGATGCCATTGAAATTAACAGTATCAATCTTTGTTCTTTCTTTCAGTATGGAATCACCCTCAAAGTATCTGGTAAAAAGGGAATCTCTGAAATGAACGGGGTTTCCATTAAAAGTTCCCTTGTTGTAATAGATGGTAACAAGCCTGTCTGGATATGCCCTTATTATTGAGAATATGTTGTCCTCCCTTACAGAAACCTGGTAACCAAGTGGAACCCTGACCCATGCACCCAGCAATCTTCTCATTGTGTCTTCCATCTTTTTCTGTTCCCCATCCATGTATAGGAGTTTTGCAATCCTGTTCCTCTCTCCTTTTCTCAGGGTCAAATAGATGGTTTCCCCATAGTCCTTAATGACTTTTTCAACGGTCTTTTTATCCTTTCCAGCAATCAGAATCACTGTCTGGCCTGAAACATACATATCCTCCAGATGAAAGACACCCCCGTCCTTTTTAACCTGTGAGAGTGCTTCAGGGGATAGCAGGGTATCAATGTATGTGTTCAGCCAGCCAATCATTACAAGGTTTCTCCAGTATCTGTAGGTCTGTAGTTTACCAGGATTGAGTATATCTGTAACATAAACCTGTTCTTTTGAAGGGTAAAAGTAAACCTTTTCTATATATGGGGTGAGGAGTGAACCAATGTCTTCTTCTCCTCTTGGGATGATTATAACAACATGGTCCCTTGCCCCTGCTGCATGGGGTAGGGGTTCTCTACTGCAACTTATTACGCTTAGACCAGTGCTTAAGAAGAGAATCAAGATAAACTTTTGCATCTTTTTCATTTGGGTAGACCTCCGTTACAAGTTTTAACATCTCAACCATTATAGCAGTATCCCCAACTGTTCTTGCCAGGCTGAAAGTGGAGGAGAACAATCTGGGGTTGGATAGCATCTTTGTGAGTATGGATGAAACCCTATCAGGCCTGTTCAGTTGTGAATAGAGTTTCAGAAGTGAGTAATACACACCAGGGTCATCCTTGTTTAACTGTATTGCCTTCTGGAGATACTTCTCAGCCTCATTCAGTTTACCCATCTCCCTGTATATATCACCCTTCAACATGTAGATCATTGCATCAGGTTTTGTGCTCTCTATACTGTTCAGTATATCAAGTGCTGTTTTGTAGTCTTTAAGCACTGAGAGTATTGCCCTGAGTTCTATTGCAATTGTCCCGAGGATTCTCTGCTCATCCGTGAACTTCATGCCCTGGATAAACACATTTGCTGCTTCCTTCAAAATCTGCTTTTCACTCTCAGTTGGTTTTATGTTTGCATATGTTGTGGGGTCAAGAACATATGGGGATGGAATAACCTGCATCCTCATTTTTCTGCCGAGGGTGAAGAAAAGGGCACTGTAATTGCCAAGTAACCTTGTGGTATTTTCGTCCTTATAAACATGTGGGTCAAATATTGACCTGTACTTAAATTCCTCTGTGAGGAGTTTCTTTGTTTTGGGTATGTTCACCATGTCGTATCCCTTTTCAGGAACAAGTTTGTAGAGGAATCCTTCAAGTTTCAGATGTTCCTGATAGGGTTTTCTGCTTTCAAGTGCAACAGTGGCAGAGAAGTAAATGTTTATGCTCGGTTTGTAAACATCAGAATTTATGTACTTCTCAACAAACTCCTTATATGGCATTAAAAGGTCATCAAGTGTTGGTTTTATTCCACACGCTGCAAGTATCATATCCTTGATTGCAATATCCTTCACAAGGAGGAGTTTGCCAGCCTTGTCCCTTGTGGGATAAAGGTTGTCAATAACAAATTCTTCAAAGGTTCCTTTGTACCTTCCTGATTTTACAGCCCTGTTGTAGAGTTGTTCATACCTTGTTCCCCTGAAAGGTGAATCAAAATCAATGGGCACACCTGCCAGTTTCAGTTGCTTGATATACCAGTTGGTATTTAGGAGGGAGAGGTTGGCAAGCATCACCCCTTTTTTATTTTTCAGGTCAGGTTCTTTGAAGTGTTTCACATACTGCATAAACCACAGTGGGAAGGTATCATTGTCACCATTTGTGAATACAACAGAGTTTTCATCAGCAGAAATAAGCATGTTATGGGCATAGTCATGGGCAATCCAGTTGCCCCTTCTGTTCACATGGCTGTTTATGTTGCTGATAATGGTTAATAGGACCATTATACCAGCCAGTGCAGGAATTCCATAATCTGCATAAGCCCTGTTCTTTTTAAGGTATTTGCGTAGTCTCTCCCTGAACCAGAACATTGCAATCCCTATGTAGAAGGCAAAGAGGAAGTATGATGGTGCAAAGAAGTAATCCCTCTCACGCACCTCCCTTGGCTTGTGTGCAGGATTGGGGTCAGATGGGCTGAACCTTAAATTTAAATATACAACAAGACCAAAGGAGAGGAGAAGGAATGTGATAAAGAAGAGCCAGAAACTCTTTTTCTCCCTGCGGTAGTGAACCACCATTCCCCATATTCCAATGATGGAGTAGATGTAGGTGCCAATCAATGAGAGAATGGATACAAGGGTTGATACACCCTTCTCTCTGGGGTAGGGGAAGTACTGCCAGGAGAAGTATTTTAGATAAATCTTTATCTGTTCCCAGAATGCAGGTATGAGTGAGAGACCAGTTTCAGGCTGGGTTTTCCTCGGGAACATTTTCATTGGTCCATACTGTTTTCTTGTGAATACATCCCAGAGTGCCCTGAATGTGCTCGGGTCGGCTTCATTGATTGCAGGATTCAGTCTTGCCCTTATCATAAGATACGCATATGTTGTAATACCTATTACAACAAGACCAAATGCAATTGCTATGAATTTTGGGTCTTTGAGTTCCTTCCAGTTGACCATCAGAACAAATACCAGTGCACCCGGGAGTACAAGCAAAGGTAGAAGGTGTATGCCCATGCCAAGGAAGGTGAGGTAAATGAGGAGGAGCAATGTGTTTTTGTTTCCCTTTGTTCCCCTGTTGTCATCCCAGTGGAGAACTGTCCAGAGCCCAAGCACAAGCACAAGTGTGGATATGGAATACACCTCTGCCTCAACTGAATTATCCCAGACACTGAAGGCAAGCGCACCAAGAATAGCAGAAAATCCTGCAATTATATGGACAAAGATTGAGGGTTTTTCCTCTCTGTCCTCTTTTATCCTGACAATCACCTTGAGTATGAGGAGATACAGGATTGCAGCAGCAATAGCACCTGAAAGACCGGAGAGGAAATTCACCCTAAATGCTATTTCCTTTGAAAGGGGCAGTAGTGTGAAGATTCTTCCAATCAACACAAAGAAGGGAGTTCCAGGGGGATGGGGAACACCAAGTATGTATGAACAGGTAATGAATTCTCCACAATCCCAGAATGATACAGTGGGAGCCATTGTGTAGAGATAGAACCCCATGACAACAGCAAATACACTGAAGAACCCAATAATCTTCTCTCTCATTTAACCTCCTCCTTTTTCAAGGCTTTCAAGTATTTTATTTTTCAGGGCATCCGGGTCAAGCCCCTTTTCAAGGTTTCCTCCCTTTGAGAAGGATATTGTTCCTGTCTCCTCTGAGACCACTGCGCATATTGCATCTGTCTCCTCTGTAATCCCTATTGCAGCCCTGTGCCTTGTTCCTGTTGCTGGACTGATATTTGGATTGGATGATAGAGGCAGGATTGCCTTGGCAGCAACAATGTATCCACCTCTTATTATCACTGCCCCATCGTGGAGTGGAGAAAATGGAGAAAAAATGGATACAAGCAGGTTTGCATCCACAACAGCCTCCATCTTTATCCCTGTCTCCATATATGGGTCAAGTTTTGTTCTCCTCTCAATCACGATCAGTGCACCAAGTCTTTTATCTGATAGGAGTTTAACTGCCTCACTTATCTCACTGGCAATTTTCTCCCTTTCCTCTCTCAGGATGTATCGTGAGAAACCAATACTCCCTATGGAGATAATGGTTCTCTTGATCTCGTTCTGGAATAAAATTACTATTATTACAAGCCACATGCTTCCGAAACCTGTAACAATAAACCTGAGGGTTTTCAGATTGAATACATTTGCTATCACTACAAGGAGCAGGAGGGTAAAGATTCCAATGATGGTCAATACCCCCCTTGTTCCTCTGAACAGTTTCAAAATGGAGAAGACGAGTACCGCAACTATGATTATGTCAATTGCATCAACAATCCCAAAATTCAGCATTCATTCCTCCATGCACCAAGCATCACATCAATGAACTGTTTTGTCTCCTTTACATCATGAACCCTGAAGATGTCAACCTTGCCCTCAAGCCCCAGTGCAACTGCTGCAAGTGAGCCAGGTAGCCTGTCTTCCACCTTTGTACCTGTTAGCATACCAATGAAGGATTTTCTTGAGGCACCAAGAAGCACGGGGAGACCAAAGGATTTGAATTCTATCAGATTTTTGAGTATGCAGAGGTTGTCCTCAAG
>QNDZ01000132.1 GCA_003646055.1 bacterium | reverse complement strand
GGTTTAAGAATAAAAAGGCAGAGTACATTATCAATTCAAGGGCAATCTTTCTGGAGGCAGGCATGCCAAGGGTTAAACCCATAATTTCAGGATTTAAATCACCTGAAGAGGCAAGGGAATTCCTTGTTAAAGATGTGAAGGGAATGGGATACAAGGAGGCAAGCCATTTTTTAAGAAATATTGGTTTTGGAGAGAATCTTGCAATACTTGACAGACATATTTTGAAAAATTTAAAATTTCTTGGTAAAATTAAGGATGTTCCCAAATCAATTTCAAGAAAAATATATATGGAATTAGAAAAACTATTCCTGAAAACCGCAGAAGAACTGGGGATTCCATCGTCCCATCTTGACCTCCTGTTGTGGTACAAGGAGGCTGGTGAAGTGTTTAAATAGGGCTTGCGAATTTCATGAAAAAACATAATTTTAATTATGCCACTAAAGGATGTGGTGGATAAAATAAAAGAACATGTTGATATAGTAGAGGTTATAGGTTCAAGGGTATCCCTTAAGAAGGTCGGAAAGAATTACAAAGGTCTCTGCCCCTTTCATAACGATAAAAACCCCTCATTTTATGTAAATCCAGAACTGGGTGTTTATCACTGCTTTGGGTGTGGAGCAAGCGGTGATGTGATAAAGTTTGTTCAGGAATATGAAAAGATGAGTTTTATAGATGCCCTGAAGTATCTGGGGGACATGGTTGGTATAAGTGTAAAATTAACAGGGGATGCCCAGGACAAGTTTTATCAGGTGAATGAGGAGGCTGCAAAGATATACCATTCTTTGCTTCCACAAAGCCAGACTGCACTCAATTATCTTAAACAAAGGGGCATAACTGAGGAGACCATTGAAGAATTTCAACTGGGCTATGCGCCAAATTCTGATATTATACTTTCCAGACTTGGTGCAAAGTTTGGCATAGATGTGCTTCTGAAGGTTGGGCTTGTGGTGCGTGGTCAGGGAAGAATGTATGATAGGTTCAGGAATAGATTGATGTTCCCTATCTATTCACCAGCAGGAAGGGTTGCTGGATTTGGTGGAAGAATACTTGGGGAAGGAATGCCCAAATACATGAATTCACCTGAATCACCTGTGTATTCCAAGAGGAGTTCTTTATACTCTGTCTTTCATTCAAGAAAGGAAATACTTGAGGAAAAGAGCGTAATCCTTGTTGAGGGTTACTTTGACTACCTGAGTATGTATCAGGCAGGATTCAAGAATGTGCTTGCGAGCCTTGGAACCTCATTAACTGAACAGCAAACACAGATAATATCCAGGTATGCCAGAAAAGTATATCTTTTTTATGATATGGATGAGGCTGGTAGAAAGGCATCATTGAGGTCAATGGGACTTCTTATTGACAGAAATGTTGAAATAATGCTTTGTTCTTCCAGCGAAGGGAAAGACCCTGATGAGATTTTGAGAAATGATGGGACTGATGGGATTCAAAGAATCCTTTCAAATTCAAAGGGGTTTATTGATGTTCTCCTTGAGGATTATTCTCAAAAGTACGACCTTAAAAATCCTTCCCACCTGACAAAGGTTGTTAATGACTTCAGGGAGATTCTTTCAAGGATAAGGGATGGTGTGAAGCAGGAGATTTATAGGGAAAAAATCTCCAGGGAACTCATGATAAAGGAAGAACTTCTGATGGTTAGAAGAAAAGGTGGGGTTGAAAGAAAAGAGATTGTGAAATTATCCCCTGATGTAAAACTGGAACTTGCACTCATGGCATCCATGCTTCTAAATGGGTACAGTGATGAAGACCTTTCCGCCCTTGATGGATTTAACTTTAAACTGGGTGTTGTTTCTGAGTTCATAAAAAAAGCCAGGGATGAAAGGATGGATAGTGAGGATGTGGTTTCCAGTCTTCCCCAGCCATACAGGGATGAGGTTTACAAGATGCTCATAAATGGGGTTGACCCTGTTGGAGATGTAATGAGGCGGTTGAAACTGCAGAGAATACAGGAAAAACTGGAAGAAACAGCCAGGAAGATAAAAGAACTTGAAAAAAGGGGAGAGGTCGTAACTACTCTTCTGAAGATACAGGATGACCTTTTAAGGGAAAAACTCAAAATTCAGAGGGAGGGGTAATGGACATAAATTCCATTGATTGGGAAGAGATAATCAAGATGGTTAACTCAAAGGGTGAAATATCCTTTGAGCGTCTGAGGGATTATCTGGGCGGTGATGAGATACTTATTGAAGAGGTTGTTGAGAAACTCCAGAAGGGTGGTGTTAATGTAGTTACTGAGGAATCCATTGAAATGAGAAAGAGGCTTGAGGAAAGCCAGAAAAAGGCGTTGAGAAAAACCGATGATGCTGTGAAATTGTACCTTAGAGAAATGGGGAGGATTCAACTCCTCACCAAAGAGGAGGAACGCAGGCTTGCAAAACAGATGGATGATGGGAGGAGAAAGATTTGTGAATATCTTTTCACATCACTTTTTGCAATACGGAAGTTCCTTGATTTTGACCAGAAGATAAGGGAAAGGAGCCTTCCTGTTGAGGAATTTATACATGTTTCCTCTCCAATGCCAAAGGGGAAAAGAAATACTAAGAATGAGAGGCGTTTATTACTTATTGCATTCAACAATGTGAGGATGTGGACAGTTAAACTTGAAGAATTGAAGAGGGAGAATAGACGAAAGTATGGTAAAGACCCTGAGGTGAAAAAAAAGATTGAAGAACTTGAGAAGAAAATAACCAGAAAACTTTCTGGATTGAGGATTCAGGCGCCGTATCTGAAGAAGATCAGGGATGTTGAAAAAGAGGTGTTCAACCTTATGGAAGCCGAGATGGAGGCCATAAGAAAGATTGAGAGAAAGACTGGGATAAATCACAGAAGGATACTGTACCATGCAGCAAGGGAGACTCCTGAAAAGATAGGCATGACAAAGGAAGAGATAGTGGGTTATAGCACCAGTATAAGCGAACACCTAAAAAGGCTTAGAAGCATTGAGAAACAGTTACTTGACCCATATGAAGTGGTGAGAAAGAGGAATGAAGAGATTGAGAAGTGGGAGTCTTATGTGAATCAGGCAAAACATCAGATGGTAAGGGCAAATGTGCGTCTTGTTATCAGTATAGCAAAGAGGTACATTGGCAGGGGTATTGAGTTTATGGATATAATTCAGGAGGGGAACAGCGGCCTTATGAAGGCGGTTGACAAGTTTGATTATAAGAAGGGATATAAGTTTTCAACCTATGCAACATGGTGGATTAAACAGGCAATAACAAGGGCAATTGCAGACCAGGGCAGGACAATAAGGGTGCCAGTTCATATGATAGAGATAATTCATAAGGTCTCAAAGGCAGCAAGGATGATAGTGCAGGAGACAGGGAGAGAACCCACCATTGAGGAAATTGCTGAAAGGGTTGATATGCCTGTTGAGAAGATTGCAGGTCTCTATCATATTTCACAGGATGCCGTCTCCCTTGATGCTCCCATTGAGGATGATGGTGAAACATTCTTTGGTGATTTTATTGAGGATATGAAGGCTGCCACACCACATAAACTTACTTCAAGAACCTTGCTTAAAGAGAAACTGGAAAAGGCAATGGCTGTGCTCACCCCAAGGGAGAAGAAGGTGATTGAACTCAGGTTTGGATTGATTGATGGCAATCCAAGAACCCTTGAGGATGTTGGGATGATGTTCAATGTCACAAGGGAGAGGATAAGGCAGATAGAGGCGAAGGCTCTGAAAAAATTAAGACACCCTATTCGGGCAAATCTGTTAAAGGGTTTTCTTGATATGGGAGACTATTAGGGTAGTGCCTTTAATTTAATCACCTTTTTGACATCAGGATATCCTTCAATTTTTATAAAATAGATTCCTGAAGGTAAATCCCTTCCCAGAACCGTTTCCTTTGTCCTTTTCAGCAGCCTACCATCTATGTTGTAAATAAGAAGAGAATGGTTCCCGGATATCTCATGATATAACTTAACCCTGAAGGTTGAGGTGAATGGGTTTGGAATAATCTCAAAACAATTATCCCCTTGATTGGTATTGGGGGTATCCACCCAAGTAGAATTGATGTTTATTAAACTGGCATAAATATCACCATTGTCATGTATCCTTTTATCCATCCAGGTGATGACTGAGAAATTGGAATTGCATGCAACAGAAAAAGTGGTAGATTTCTGAATGTTGTTGGCGAGTGAATCATCCTGGTTCACCCTGAAATTTGAGCCCACAGGAATACCATTTTCGTAGATCTGTGCATAGATATCAGGATTGGTTGAGGATGTTCTGTACTCTGTCCAGGCAACCACAATTTTGCTTCCGTCCTTACTCATGGCAATGGAAGGATTTGTACGCTCAACATTACCAGGGGAGTCATTAACACGGATATTTGTTCCAATTTGAACACCATTTGAATTGTACTGCTGCAAATATATATTCCCGTCTTCTCCCTTCCAGACAATTGCGAAATTCCCATTGTTATCAATAGCGATTGCTGGTCTGGTATAGGTGACCTGACACACTGAATTAACTATTACATCTGAACTAATAGCATTTACTGGTACATTGAACATCTTAAACCAGACATTACCCGAACCAATCCAGCAGATCACATATCTTCCTGAGTCATTCAATGCTACTGCAGGATAACCTTCCCAGGTATCACTAAAGTACCAACCAGCCACTCTGAAATTACCATATGAAGAATATGGATTACCCGAAGAGTCATACACTTGAGCATAAACATTGGTATTGGAAACCCAGTACTCTCTTCCCCATTGGTCATATTCCCACCATCCATCCCTTCCATCTTCCCAGCAAACAACAAATTCTCCAGAACTATTCATAGACACAGATGAATGTGCAGCATCTACCTCGTATGCCCATGTTGCATCAGTAACCTGAAATGTCTGGGTGATTGGCTGGCAGGTAGAGGAGAATATTTTGCCGAAGATATACTCAAGGCCAGACCAGCATACAACAAAGTTTCCATCATCACTCAGTGATATAGAAGGGTGGTCTGACCCATAACTTTTAATTGGGCCATTGGCCACCTGAAAAATAGGGGATATACCGCCATAGATGTTGTACTTCCTTCCGTATATATATTCGTCATCGCTGTACTCAAGCCAGCAGATAACAAAATTTCCCGATATATCCATGGATATAACAGGAAGGTATTTTTCATAAGTGGTATCAGTGTTAACAATGAATTCGTTCATTGTTAGATAAGAATATTCCATATGTTTAATAGAAT
>QNDZ01000131.1 GCA_003646055.1 bacterium | reverse complement strand
GTATCCATGGTGATGAAGTAAATCCCTGGTTTTATCTCACTGGCTGATATACTCAGTCTTCCAGTGAGTGAGGAAGAAATTTTCTCATTAAGAACCTTTACCCGTCTTCCTGCAATATCAGATATGCTTATTTTAACAGTGGTTGGTATAGAAACAGTGTATTCAATCTCAATTATGTCAGTGGCAATGGGTGTAAGGAGTTTCAAATTGTTTTTGTGGATGATATTTCTTTCCTCAACCCCCACAAAGTTCCAGTCAACAACCTTTGCAGCGATGTCATATCCGTGATACCACTTTGCATCCTCCCATGCAAAGATTATCACGCTATCATCTGCAGCAACAGCAGGATTTCTCTGGATGGGGTTGTCCCCTTCCTGTGCATTATTCACCTTCACAATTGAATCAATCGTGGAAAAATCAGCAGAGTAAGACCTTGCGCATATTTCATAATTTCCATCAATGCTCTGCCTCCAAACAACCACTGCTCTCCCTGATGGACTCACAGAAATATTGGGCTCATAAGAGTATCCCACTGAAGGGTCATTTATCAAAAAGTTTGTGTCCACAAGTGCACCTGTTGTATCCACCAGTTGCCCATATATCCTTCCTTCCTGCCATACCACAAAGAATCTACCTGTGGGAAGGTATGCAACAGCAGGACGATACCTGTAGGCATTCCTTAAAGAGTCACTGATTATAAAGTTTTGACCAATTCTTGTTCCTGTTGAATCAAAGAGTTGTCCGAATACCTGGGTGGGAGACATCCTCCAGTCATACCATACAACAAGGAATTTGCCAGTGGGGGAGACTGCAATATCACAGTCATAGTGGTTTACATCGAGGCTGTCATCATCAACAAGTATGTTGTTGTCGATGGGATTGCCATCTTTGTCAAAATACTGCAAGTAGATATGGTAGTATCCATTCCATCTTGTATCAAACCATGTGATTGCAAATCTACCAGATGGCATGGCTGCAACTGCAGGCTGTTGCCTTGTGTTGTATGTGGTATCCTGAGCAGAACCAGAATCAACACTTGTTGATGTGATAAGATAATAGTATATGTACTTCTGGTCCACAGAGGAGAAGGTGATTATCATACTGCTATCCGATCTGACAGCAACATCAGGGTGTTTTCCCCTTTGAAGAAAATAGTTATCAACAATAACATTCCCCTGCCGGTCAAAAGCAGAGTAGTATATTGAGTTATAGTTATCTCTCAGGTCTTCCCATGTAACCACACAGTAGCCATAAGAATTCATGTCTATTGCTGGATAGTACTGATTTCTGGTTGCAGAGCAGTCATTTGCCTTCCGGTCAACTGTAAGTGCTGTTCCAGAGGTTGAATAAATCCTGTAGTAGATACTTCTATCATCCCTCTGGTCTTCCCATGCAACTATAAATCTATCTCCGTTTGTATAGACCGATGGCGAATACTGGTACTCAGGCCCTGTATTATCTGAAATCTTGAAGTTTGAACCTATAGGATTGCCACTGGAATCGTAAAACTGGCAATAAATGTGATATGTGACATCCCTTGAGTCAGTCCACACAACAATGAAGTTTCCAGTAGAGTCCATAGCAACATCTGGATAATCCTGATATGCAGTGCCACCATCATCATTCACAAGGAAATCTGAGCCAGCGGGATTCCCATCTGAATCATACATACGAGCGTATATGTCCTTGTGTGCATTTCTGTAGTCAGCCCATATAATCACGAAATTTCCACTGGAATCTATTGCAATAGCAGGTGAATCCTGAAGGTTGGAGGTGTCTGTGTTAACAATAAAGTTTGAACCAATCTTGTTCCCTTCAGAATCAAAAATCTGGGCATATATATCAAGGGATGTTTCCCTTCTTTCAGACCATGCCACCACAATATTCCCATTTTTACTGGTGGCTATAACAGGGGTATATACGTAGGAGGTTGGTACACCTTCATTCACATGTATTGTGTCCCCAATCAATGTTCCTGAAAGCGTGTATCTTCCAAGCACAATCTTATATCCACCAGATATATATTTTCTTCCCACAACAAAGATAACTGTATCTTTTATTGTGGCATCAAGGTCATATACAGAGTATAAATGGGTCAATGAAAACGCATTCCCCTGCTGTGTTCCATCACGGAGAATCCATTGCCCCCATCCATACTGGAATACAACAAGAATACTGTCTCCGTATTCAATCATTGAAGGTTCATACTCATATGTGGATGCCACATTTGTTGATACCTTGAAGTTTGAATCAAGGGGTGAACCGTCGGATTGAATCTTTTGTGCATAGATGTTGTAATTACCATTTCTCAGATCATGCCATGAAATCAGTGCACTGTTGTCTTCAAATATAAGAACGCATGGCTTATATGCATCAATTCCTGTTGTATCGTTGTTCACCCTGAAGTCGTCCTTGATTACTCCAAACTGGGCTGAGACTGTTAGAGCAAGAAAAAACGAACAGAAAAAAGTAATTTTCCCTACCATGATCCCTCCTTGTTTTATGTTCAGATGAATAAATTTTAATCAGCAGAGTATACATTGTCAAGTTTTCTTATCTCCCTGGCGTGGGGACGGTGCATGTATTCGTGTATTCCTCCGAACACACATTTTTTTGAATATAAGCAACTTACATTAAAACAGATAGTTTGTACAAAAATAATTCAAAAATTACATTTTCAGACAGGCTTCCAAGCCACTTATTACAAATAGATTACAGTGTAGAGAAATTTATATAGGTTTATAAATGCATAAATGCATGCACCGTCCCTCCCCCCCCTATTTTACCAATATCACCTTTCTGGATAGTTGTTCTTCCCCTGTATCCATGGTGATGAAGTAAATCCCTGGTTTTATCTCACTGGCTGATATACTCAGTCTTCCAGTGAGTGAGGAAGAAATTTTCTCATTAAGAACCTTTACCTGCCTTCCAGCAATATCAGATATGCTTATTTTAACAGTGGTTGGTATAGAAACAGTGTATTCAATCTCAATAAGGTCAGTGGCAATGGGGGTAAGAAGTTTCAAATTGTTTTTGTGGATGATATTTCTTTCCTCAACCCCCATATAGTTCCAGTCAACAATTTTTGCAGCGATGTCATATCCGTGATACCACTTTGCATCCTCCCATGCAAAGAAGAGAATGTCGTTATTAACACCCACAGATGGCCTGCGCTGGAGGTCGTTGTCCCCTTCAATGGCATTGTTTATTTTGACAATTGTGTCAGGGGTAAAATCAGGTGAATAATGCCTTGCATATATGTCGTATTGTCCATTTTCAAACTCCCTCCACACTACAATTGCATCACCGGATGGGCTCACATCTACGTTAGGTTCGTATGAAGTTCCAGTTGGATATCCAATAAGAAAGTTGGTATCCACGAGGGAGCCGGATGAATCCACAAGTTGTCCATAGATATAGGTGTCATGCCAGACCACAAAAAACTTTCCCGAAGGAAGATATTCCACTGTTGGAGAATATTTGTAGACATGCCTGGAAGAATCACTTATAAGGAAGTTTCCTCCAATCAGGGTTCCTGTGGAATCAAGAAACTGACCAAATATTTCTGTACGTGAATACCTCTGGTCATACCACACAATAATGTATTTTCCATCAGGTGAAACAGCAATATCAGGGGCGTAATGAGAGATTGATAATCCATCATCGTTTATAAGGACATTGTTACCAATTGGGTTTGCATTTTCGTCAAAAGCCTGGGCATAAATTTTATAATATCCATCATCCCTTGAATCATACCATACAATAGCAAATTTACCAGAGGGCATTATCGCAACTTTTGGTCCTTGTCTTAGATTTGAGGTATTGTCCTCTGCGTACCCTGAATCAATCCCTGTGTCTTTAAATAGGTAATATACAATGTGTTTATAGTAGTCTGAAGCAGATGAGAAGGCCACAATGAATGAACTGTCCTCAAAGACCTTAACATCAGGATAATACCCATCCCTTATAAAAGCATTGTCAACAATGGTATTACCAACCTGGTCATATATAGAGTAATAAATTGAGTTATACGAGCCTCTCAGGTCTTCCCAGGCTACAACAGAGTATCCTGATGGATTCATGTCAACTGACGGATAATATTGATTAATGGTTGCTGTGCAATCATTTGCCTTTATATCGGATGTAATAGGAGTTCCATCAGAGTTGAAAACCCTGTAATAGATGCTTCTATCGTCCCTTGCATCTTCCCATGATACAATAAACCTTGTTCCATTTGTATATACTGATGGTGAATATTGATATTCTGAGCCAGTATTGCTGGAGACTTTGAAATTGGAACCCACAGGATTACCATTACTGTCATACAATTGACAATAGATGTAATAGGTGCCATTCCTTGCGTCAGTCCAGACCACAATAAAGTTTCCTGATTCATCCATGGATACATCTGGATAGTTCTGGTAATAGGAGCTTCCGTCGTCATTAATAAGAAATTCCGAACCAATAGGATTACCATTGGGGTCAAATCTCTTTCCATAGATGTCTTTGTTTGCGTTTCTATAGTCTGCCCACACAATAACAAAGTTTCCTGTTGTATCCATGGCAATAGAAGGAGAATCCTGAAGGTCTGTGGTATCGCCGTTTACAAGGAAGTTTGTTCCAATCCTGTTGAGATTTCCATCAAGCATCTGTGCATAAATGTTGTAATCTCCATCTCTGTTGTCATACCACACAACAACGATGCTTCCATTTTTACTGGTGGCAATCCTGGGATGAACAACTGCTCCAGCAGAACCATCATCAACATAAACAGTATCACCTATAAGGTCACCAGAAAAGGTATATTTCCCCATAACAATCCGCTGGCCTCCAGCGACGTATTTCCTACCAACTACATACATAAATGTGTCCTTGATTGCCACATCCACTGTGTAGGCAGAGTGTAACCTTGAAAAATAAAAAGAATTTCCCAGACGGGTTCCATCCACAGTCAACCATTGAGCCCATCCATATTGATAGACGACCAGAATACTGTCTCCATAGGCGACCATTTCAGGTGAATATTCCCAGTTCTGTGCAAAATTTGTAGATACCTTGAAATTGGAACCTGTAATATTGCCGTTAGATCGGATGGATTGCCCGAATATGTTGTAATATCCATTCCTCTGGTCCTGCCAGGAAATCATACCACTGTTGTCAGGGAGGAGTAAGACAGCCGGATTATAACATGTATTACCTGTTGTATCGTTGTTCACCCTGAAATC
>QNDZ01000130.1 GCA_003646055.1 bacterium | reverse complement strand
TACTGGGAAGATGCGTTGAGACTTATTCTCCAGACAAAGGGCTATGCATATGTGATAGAGGGGAATGTGATAAGGGTTGGAACAGGAAAACAGTTTGAGGCAGAGAGGGAGGCAAGGGAACTTGCAGAGCCAATGGAACAGAAGGTTATTGTACTTGAGTTTACCACGGCAAGAGAGATAGAGAAGGTGATAAAGAATCAGTTGAGTAAAAGGGGTTCAATGGATATTGATGAGAGGACGAACTCCATTATTGTAAAGGATATAAAATCAAAGGTTGACCAGATTGAGAGCCTTATCAGGATTCTTGATACAAAGACCCCACAGGTTGCCATAGAAGCAAAGGTGGTTGATATGGATAAGGGTGTCCTCAATGACCTTGGCATACAATGGAGTGTTAAAAATCTGAGAAATGCCGACTGGAACCTGATGGGTTCTGTTGGAAGTTCCCAGTTAACAGGTCCTATTTCAGGGCTTGCCCTCACTCTGGGTACAATAAAGAATTTTGCATTGCTTTCCTCGTCCCTCAAGGCACTGGAAACAGAAAACAAGCTTACCACCCTTGCAAACCCAAGAATAACAACTGCAAACAATAAAAAGGCAGAGATCTTTGGTGGTAAGAAGTTTGCAATAACCACACTGGATATGAGGGGAAACCCAATAACCCAGTGGTTCAATGCAGGTATAAAGTTGAATGTTACACCCCACATCAACTCACTTCAGGATATAACAATGGATGTTGAAGTGGAATTGAGTGATGTGATTTCAGAAAAAGAAATCACAACAACAAATGCAAAAACCCAGGCACTTGTTAAGGATGGGGAGACCCTTGTTATAGGTGGATTCATTCACAAGACCCAGACAAAGAGGGTTGAGGGAATACCCATACTTAGGAGTATTCCTATAATTGGTGCATTGTTCAGAAGGACATATACAGAAGATAGAGATAGAGAGGTTTTGATATTCCTCACCCCCCACATTGTTAAATCTGTTTTTTAAGAATCAAGATTGCGTTTTTTGAGTTTTCTGTAAAGTGTGGAAGGGTGAATCCCAAGAATACGGGCGGCAACAATCTTGTTGCCGCCTGCCTGTTTTAATGCCTCTTTGATTGCTTCATTTTCTATTTTCTTCAGGCTTCCTGTGATAGATGGTGCTGAGGTTTTTTCTTTCACGTAGTACCTTTTTACAACATCCTCATCAATGATATTAACTTTTTCAAGAACACATATTCTTTCAATGAAGTTTTCCAGTTCCCTCACATTTCCAGGCCAATCAAATGAGGTCATCAAATCAACAGCCTCTTTAGTAAAGATTTTCTCCTTAATTTTCAATCGCTTTGATAATTTCTTGATAAAGAACTCAATAAGTAAGGGTATATCCTCCCGTCTTTTGCGTAGAGGAGGAATCTCTATTGGTACAACATTTAGCCTGTAAAATAGGTCTTCTCTGAACTTTCCTGCCTTCACCTCTTCCTCTAAGTTTCTATTTGTTGCTGAAATGATTCGGACATCAACCTTTTCTGGTTTTGTAGAACCAAGTGGAAGAAACTCTTGATTCTGGATTGCCCTCAGTAGCTTGGGCTGAAGGTGAAGGGGAAACTCTGATATTTCGTCAAGGAAGAGGGTTCCACTATCAGCAAGTTTAAAGTATCCTATCTTGTCTGAACTCGCTCCAGTGAAAGCACCCTTTTTGTATCCAAAGAGTTCACTCTCTATAAGGTTGTCAGGTATTGCTGCACAATTTACAGGAACAAATTTCCCTGGTCTGTTGGACTTGTAGTGTATCAGTTGTGCAACGAGTTCCTTACCTGTCCCACTTTCTCCGTATATCAAAACAGTTGTATTCACCTGGCTTACTTTATCAATAAACTCCTTTATTTTTGCAATTGCTTCACTTTTACCTATAAGATTCAGTTCACTCAGTTTCTCTTCCCTTAAGGTATAAACCTGTTTTGTGAGATGTTTTTTGTTAAGGGCATTTTTAACCCTGAATAGCAGTTCATCTATCTCAAACGGCTTCATAAGATAGTCAACAGCACCACCCCTCAAGGCCTCAATAACGCTCTCAATAGAGGAATACGCTGTCATAAGAATTACAAGGGCATCAGGGTCTTTTGCCCTGAATTTTTTCAGAAGGTCCAGACCTGAAATATTTTGCATTCTTATGTCAGAGATAACAAGGTCTATCCTCTCTTCCTCAAAAATCCTGATGCCTGTTTCCGGGTCATATGCAAGGAATACCCTGTATCCTTCTTCTTCAAGGGCGATCCTCAAAACATCAGCAAGATGTTTTTCATCATCAATGATCAGAATATTCCCCTTCATAGTATGACCCTGAATCGTGTTCCTCCTCCTTTCTTTGAAGAGAGTTCGATCCTGCCACCGTGAAGTTCAACAACCTTTTTAACAATCGCAAGGCCAAATCCATATCCCTCTTTTCTTGTTGAGAAGAATGGGGAGAAGACCATGTTTTGAATCTCCTCTGGTATTCCAGTTCCATTGTCTTTCACCTCAATAATTGTTTTTTCACCTTTTTTGTAACCCCTTAGTTCAATCACTCCCTCATTCTCCTCAACTGCATACAGTGCATTCTCAAGAAGGTTTATAATTGCACTCTTCATCTTTTCGCTATCAACCTTAATGTTGATGTTCTGGTCGCAGTCAAATATTATCCTAACCTTTTTTTTCTCAAAAACAGGGTTGAATGACATTGTGTCAATACAACTTTTCAAAAGTTCACAGAGATTTACATTGCTTCTTTCAATTTTTATCTCCTTTGAGAAGTTCAGGAAGTCCCTTGTTAGTTTCTCAAGCCTCTGGCTCTCAGAAAAGATATACTTCCAGAGTTTTTCTACTTCATCCTTGTCTTTAACCTTCCCCCTGTAAAGAAGTTCAGCCGACCCCTTGATTGACATTACAGGATTCCTGATTTCATGTGCAATGTCTGCAGCAAATTTTCCAAGGGTTGCCATCCTGTCAAAGAGTATGAGTTTTTTCTCCATCTCCTTTATCTCGGTAAGGTCTGTTATGACAAATATCTCTCCCAACCCGTTGTGTAAAAGGTATCTTGAAATTGAAAAAATTCTTCCCTTGAATTCTACCTCTCTATCCTTCTCATGATTTTCAAAAAGTTTCTTGACATCGGGTGGAAATTCTTCAAAGTGTTTTAACTGGGCTGTATCCTCTCCAAGCAGGAATTCCTTTGCTGCCCTGTTCATAAAGAGGATTTTTCCATTATTGCCAATAGTAATAATTCCTGGTTCAATGGCATTTAGTATGTCTTCTGTGGTAATTCTGAGCCTTTCAACCTCTACCTTCAGTCTTTCTGCTATGTATCCTGATATGGCAGCAACAAAGAAGTACAGAAGGAAATAGATTGTGTATACCAGTATGCTTTCAAGTGTTGATGGAGAGGGTAGTTTCAGAAAAAAGATGAATTCTGGAAAGATTGTTCCTCTTCCAAACATCACAATACCATGAAGCACAGAGACAATGCCTGCCGTCACAAAGGTTTTACTCACTGAGAAGTTGGCAGCAGCAAGGAGAATAAGGGCAAAATAAAAAGGGATAAAAGGGCTTTGAGCATCCCCTGTGAGCATCAAAAATACACTGAAGTAAAGTATCTCCATTGTAATTACCCTGAATGTAATCCCTTTTGTGCGAAAGATGTTTATCAGGTTGTCAACCAGTATAACAAGTGCAAAAACAAAAAGAGGGAGAAAATGATAACTTTCTCCCCTTAAAAGAAGAATTTCAATAGAAAGCGTTGAGTAGTAGAAAAAGGTTCTAAGGAAAAGGAACCATTTAAAGTTCCTTTCCATTACCCTCCCATGAATTCTGTTGCAAGTTTAAATATGGGAAGATACATCGCCATAAGCATGCCACCCACAACCACACCAAGAACAACAATAACAATAGGTTCTATGGCAGCCATGAGGTTTTCCACCGCCTGGTCAACCTCCGAATCATAGAAGTCTGCAACCTTATTAAGCATCTCATCAAGTCCACCTGTCTGCTCACCAATGGTTATCATCTGCACAACCATTGGTGGGAAAAGGCCCTTCTCTTTTCCAAGTGGAGTTGCAATGGATTCACCCTGGGCAATGCTCGCCCTTGCCCGCAATATTGCCTTCTCAATCACCCTATTACCAGAGGTCTTTGCTGTTATTTCCAGTGCGTCAAGTATGTTCACACCACTTGAGAGCAGGGTGGCAAGTGTTCTTGAAAACCTTGTTAATGCCTGCTTCTTTATAAGGTCTCCAAAGATAGGAACCTTTAAGAGGAAGGCATCAATCCTGAAGTGTCCATCCTCTGTTCTGTAGTAAAACCTGATTACAATAGCAACTGCAGCAATTACACCCACTATATAGAAGAAGTTTCTTTTCAGGAAATCACTCAGCCACATAACGAATCTGGTGGGGGCAGGGAGTTCTGCACCGATTCCAGAAAACATTCCGGCGAACACAGGGATAACAAACAGAAGCATCACTGTAACTGCAAGTACCATAACGATTGCAATCATGGCAGGATATATCATTGCACCCTTTATCTTCCTTATAATCTCAGCATTCTTCTCAAGATATGTTGCAAGCCTTTCAAGAATTACATCAAGTGCACCACCTGACTCACCTGCTGCCACCATGTTGACATAGAGCTCACTGAAAACATCCTTGTGTTTTTTCAGGGCATCTGCAAGTGTTGAACCACCTTCCACATCATTTATTATGTTCCTCAGTATCTTCTTGAAACTCTGCTTTTGAACCTGTTCCTCCTGAATTTCAAGGCATTTAATCAGTGGAAGACCTGCATTGATCATGGTGGCAAACTGCCTCGTGAATATGGAAAGGTCTCTTAGGCCCACACCCTTTCCAAAGGGAAGAGATAGTTCCTTTGGTTTGGGTCTCACAGATGTGGGAACGATTTTTCTCTCCCTCAGGATACTATAAACCTCCTGAGGTGAATTTGCAGTAATCTCTCCTGATTGTATCTGACCCGATGCTGTTTTCCCTTTCCAGATGTATACTGGCATTTTTTACCTCCCTTACCTTACTACCATTGATTTCTGTTCTATCATCTTCTCCAGTTCCTCTGGATTCCTTGAATAGGAGAGTGCATTTTCAAGGGATATCTGTCTTGACATATATAATTGATAGAGGGACTGATTCATGGTTATCATCCCGTATTTTTGGCCTGCCTGAAGGTGGGAGTAAATCTGGTGTATCTTGTTTTC
>QNDZ01000129.1 GCA_003646055.1 bacterium | reverse complement strand
GTTTTATGAAGAGAGGTTTCACACTGATTGAGTTGATGGTCGTGGTGGTCATCATTGGTATCCTTGCGGCCATCGCAATCCCCAACTTCGTGAAGGTGATTGACAGGGCAAAGGTTGCCTCTGTGAAGTCCAACATGCACAGCGTTCAGGTTACAATAGAAGGTTTTGCTGTGGACAGTGCTGGTGCATATCCATACAATGAATCAGGCATTGAAGCGGAACTTCCTGGAAATCTGAAGAATCCGTATATTCCAACCGATTCAATTCCGGAAATATTTGAGATCCAGACGAACGCAAACGACAAGGTTGATCCTTCTACTATGGGACATATAAGGTATGCTGTTACTCAAGATCTAACGCGATACTGGATTACAGGTTCAGGTAGAGATGCCGTTCTTGATTTAGTTCTCACACCTGGCCAGCAGTAGTAAAAAAATCTTGAGTTTTATTAAGGAGGGGTTTTATCCCCTCCTTTTTATTTTCAATCCCCTTTAATCAGCCAGTAGTGGAAAATGTTCTTCTTGCCTTCAATCCTGAATTGAACAGATTTTTCTGACTTTGATTCAATATTTATCCTGATATAGGTAAATCCCGTGTCCACTATGATACCAAATTTTGATATAGGCTCATTGTCAATATAGAAGTTAAAGGAATTTTTATGAGATAGGTCAATTTTTATACGTTTGTTATAATCCGACCTGTGTCCCGTATAAATGCCTTTAATCCTCATTACGAGGACTGATTTTCCTTCAGGAATCTTCATGTCAAATTCGTCAACAAGAACATACCTTCCACCATCATAAAAGCCATTCCCCTTTTCTATGGGAGCACCAATATACACATCAAGGTCATTGAAATATCTATAGTTGTGTTTCATTTCAGATAACCTGTCACCCACATCAATTTCAGCAAGTATTTTGCCACCAGAGGGTAATGAATCCTTTATCCTTTTTAAGTCTACATAATATACTTCAGCATAGGGGATATAACCTTGTTTAAAGACCATTTTTTCACCCGTTGCAAAATTTCTCAGCCAGTTTTGAACAGGTCTTTTTTCAAGAAGGTCAACAAATATGCCTGTAGAATCAATCTTATTCTGAAGATACTCTGTGTACTCAGTATATCTACCATAATAAACAACATACCTTCCCAGTTCAGGATTCAACGCAGGGGTCAGGTTTATAATCTTCCTATTCCCATCAAGCCAGTAGTCAATATAGCATCCAGTAGTCTCCTTGATAACAGGTATATTCCCCTTCATTTTCAGTATCTTTTCTGCAATCCTCCTTCTGAGCACATCCCTCTTTGCTGTCTCATGAACCGTGTAAAACATTGCCATATTCTGGAAGATGAGGAAAATCCCTGTAAGGCCTATGAATAAATGGTAATAACTCTTCCATTCCCTTTTTAAACCCTTAAAGAAGTGCAATGAATATCCAATAATAAAGGGTGCCAAAAACGCAATATGTCTGTTCTCATGCACACCTGAAAATTCAGTAAATCCATCACCAATTGAAAGCAATATTATCAGCGAAAAAACGGCATATCCCCATGATTTTCTGTACGTAATAAGACCTATCAAGCCAAGAATAAACATTAGAGGAGGAAAGGCACCTATACCTGAAATACCAAGAAGACCAGCATGTTCTGAAAACGGAAAGTAGGAAAGGAAATACCCCTTGAGAATATCAGCAGTACTTTTAACACCTATAAAAATAGCATCCCAGAAGCTGTAGGAGTGAAAAAGGCTCTGTGGAGCAACCCCCTGTGGAAGAAAATGTCCTGTAATAATTTTGTAAATTATAAAAGGCATAAACAAAATGATGTATCCAGGGACCAGGAACCTCGTTTTTTTATCTCCTATCAAAGTGAACCTCAGGAAAAATAAAAAAGAATATATTATAAAGCCCTCTGGACGAGAAAGCCCTGCAAGAATGGAAAATGTATAGAATATGGGAAAGGAATCCAGGTAAGCCAGTGCACCCCAGAAGAATATGAAAAGTAGCCCTGCATTTGTTGAATACATGTTAACAAAAACAGGAGGGAATACAACACTCAGGATAACAGCAGGGATTAAAACATCATCAACATATTTTTTAAAAAATCTCCACAAAAAAAATGCACCTGTTAAAAGGAAAATAAGTACAAGTATTTCTGCCCACACCTTGAAGGCGTCTGGGGATCTAAAACCGATAAAGTATCCAATTGAGTAAATGAATGGAGAAATAAGGTCGGAAAGGGCAGTCCCAGGAAGGTCTCCAGGATAAAGCCTGAAAGGGTATCCTTTTGCAATAGAACGGGCATATGTGAGTGTTGCAGCAGTATCAGGTCTCACCAATCCCTGAATCCCATTTATCCTGCTGATCTGGAAGACAATTATCCATAGAAGAATAACTATTAAAAAGCAAAGGATTAATCCTTGTTTATCTATATTTTTAAAACTCTTTAAATGCCTCACTGACTTAGAATATCTATCAACGCTTCCATCTCCTCTTTTGTTCTCTTTTCTGTTAATGAGATCAGCAGATGGTTTTTGAAACCTTCTTCAAATTTACCAAGATTAACACCCACAAGAAGTCCATGCTCCACACCTTTATTTATCATTGCATCAACATCATCAACCTTAACAACAAACTCCCTGAAAAAGTCACCTGTGAATGCCCTTTTTATACCCTCATCTTCCAGTCTTCTTGAAAGAAAATGTGCCTTCTGTGTGGTCTGATAGGCTACCTCCCTTATACCCTGTTTGCCCATTGTTGCAAGGTAAACAGCAGCAGCAAGTGCACACAATTGCTGATTAGTGCATATGTTTGAAGTAGCCCTCTCCCTTCTTATGTGTTGTTCCCTTGTCTGGAGGGTCATGACAAATCCTCTGTTCCCATCTGCATCTACAGTCTTTCCTATAATCCTTCCAGGCATCTGTCTGATGTACTCCTTCTTTGAAGTGAATATTCCAAGGTATGGGCCACCATAGTTTAATGGCATCCCAAGAGGCTGTCCCTCTGCCACCGCAATATCAGCATTGTATTCTCCAGGGGGCTTCAATATCCCCAGTGAGATTGGATCAAAAACAACGATATACAAACCTTTAACTGAATGTATCTTCTCCTCAGCAGTAAAAACATCCTCAAGTACACCAAGATAATTGGGATGCTGAATAACAAAACAAGCGGTTTCCTCGTCAGGATTCAGTGCATCAAGTCCTGTCATACCAGTGTCCTTATCAACAGGGATATACTCAATCTCAGCAGATTCACTGAGATATGTCTCTAATACCTTCCTGTATAAGGGATTTACACCTTTTGATACAATAACCTTTTTTCTCCTGGTAATGGCAAGAGCCATAAAGATTGCCTCTGCAAGAGAAGTTGCACCATCGTAAATAGAGGCATTGGAAACATCCATTCCTGTTAACTCACAAATCATTGATTGGTATTCATAAATTGCCTGAAGAGTTCCCTGGCTCACCTCTGGCTGGTAGGGTGTATATGCAGTGAAAAACTCAGGCCTGGATATGATGTGATTGATAACCGATGGAATATAATGGTCATAAACACCAAGACCAGCAAATGGAACAAGGGGTTTATTCCTGCTGGCAAGTTCTTTAAAGTAGCTCCTCAGTTCAATCTCTGACAATCCACCGGGAAAATCAGGCAGTTTATCAGGCCTGCTCTTTTCTGGTATAACCGAGAAGAGTTCCTCAATACCCTTCCCGATTATTTTGAGCATTTCCTCTCTCTCCCTGTCAGTTATGGGTATATAGGGCATCTATGCTCCCTCTAATAACTTTTTGTATTCAGAGGCATCCATCAGTGATTCTACTTCACCTGTGTCTGCAATCTCAATCTTAACCATCCATCCTTCACCATAGGGGTCCTGATTAATAAGTTCTGGATGGGTCTTTAGATTTTCATTCACAGCCACAATCCTGCCCCCAACAACTGCATAAAGGTCAGCAACTGTTTTTACTGCCTCAATCGTGCCTATTGTCTCACCTTTAGAAACTTCCCTTCCAACCTCAGGGAGTTCCACATAAACAATGTCAGAAAGTTCGTGCTGTGCATAATCAGTTATCCCCTCTGTTCCAGTATTTCCCTCAACCTTAAGCCATTCGTGGTCTTCAGAATACTTTAAATTTTCAGGTATGTTCATTTTTCCTCCTATTTGTGCGTTGCGTTTTTATAAAAGGGCGGCTTCACAATAACACCCCTGACAGACCTGCCCCTTATATCCACCTCAATCTCTGTTCCAGATTTATGATGGGGCACATTAACATAGCCAAGTGCTATGGATTTCTCCACTGAAGGTGACCAGTTTCCACTGGTTATATACCCAACCTCCTCACCACCTTTAAGGATTTTATACCCGTGTCTTGCTATATTTCTTCCCTCCAGTTCTATGCACACAAGTTTCCTCTTAATTCCATCTTCCTTCTGTTTAATAAGGGCATCCCTTCCAATAAACTCACCCTTATCCATTTTAACAACCCAGGAAAGCCCTGCCTCAAGGGGGGTGGTTGTCTCATCTATGTCATTCCCATACAGGCAGTACTTCATCTCAAGCCTGAGGGTATCCCTTGCACCAAGCCCGGCAGGCCCAATGCCCTCATCTTCACCCGCTTCAAACACAATGTCCCATACCCTTTTACCGAGTTCAGCCTCACCATATATCTCAAACCCGTCCTCTCCAGTGTAGCCTGTTCGTGATAACAAAAATTCCTTTCCTTCAATCTTAACAAATGTTGACCAGTAAAAGGGAAGTTCTGATAGGTCCTTATCAACTATCTTCTGAACCACCTTTTCTGCTGGAGGCCCCTGTATTGCCAGTTGAAAATACTCCTCACTTCTGTTCCTTATCTCCACATCGCCCTTTTTATTCTCAACAATCCACTTGAAATCCTTGTCTGTATTTGCAGCATTCACCACCAGAAGCACCTTATCAGGAAGTCTATAAACAAGGAGATCATCAACAATTCCTCCGTGTGGATAGAGCATTGTGGAGTATTGCACCTGATACTCATCAAGTGAGAACACATTGTTTGTTGTTATGTAATTCACAAACTCAAGTGCATCCTTCCCCGTAACCTCAATTTCACCCATGTGTGAGACATCAAAAACCCCTATTCTTCTTCTTACAAGCAACACCTCTTCAAGAATTGATGTGTAATACACAGGCATATCAAAACCTGCAAATGGCACAATCTTTGCACCAAGTGTTACATGCTTTTCATAGAGAGGAGTCTTCTTTCCCAT
>QNDZ01000128.1 GCA_003646055.1 bacterium | reverse complement strand
TTAACTGCCCATGTGTTTGAAGTCTTTGTTGCAAAGTTGAATCAAAAAATTGGAAAAAAGAGTTATGATGAAGCCTTTAATTCCTCTGATAGTCCTGATTGGTTTGATTATAAATTAAATGGCAATCCTCAAGATCCTGTTACAGAACCGTTGATTTCCAGTATATATTATAGTGTTGTGGATACTATCTATCCCGGTTCAGATACTATTATGCGTTCGTACATTAACCTTCCAGTGCCAATGCCCAATGGGGATAGCATCTTTGGTATTGGATGGGTGAGAAAAGAATGGCCTTCAGATACCCTTGGACCAAATGCTGCCTTTATGGTGAATTTTGATGGTGCATCTCTTCCTACCCATTCTGTTGTTCACTCCTCCAAAACAGGGCTGGAGGGATGGTACAGATGGTATACTTCCAGTAATGGTATACCATTCCATATTTATGCACATATAAAGTTTTACGGCCCTCCCTCCCTGTTTATTACACAGTGCGATGAACTGGGGAATACATACTCAACCCTTCCAAGGGATGTTTATTTAAAAGTCACCCATTATGAGGCCAACGGTTATATAGATAGTGTTTTTCTTTATTACTCACTTAATGGTTCAGGTATATGGAATGTGGAATATTCCACTCAACCTGTATCAGGAGATTCTATAGATGGATATTATCATTTTGTAATACCGGGTGCCAGTGTTGGGGATACTGTATACTATTATTTCAAAGCAAAAAACACACTAGGTGACAGTACATTTTCCGGGATGTTTAATTATGTTATTAAGAGTGGGAGACAGGGGTATGGTCTCTATATAACGGATGGTAACGCTGATTTTGCAACGGACATCCTTGTGAACCTTTATAAGGTGGATGTATGGAATGTTGCGGTGGATGGTTATCCTGATTCCTCAGTATTTGCATTTTATACCAGTGGAAAGGGTGCAGGTAAACCAGTAATTATATGGAATGCCTGGGGGGCGAGAGAAATCAGTCTATATAATTATGGATGTGATTATTCTTCATTTGCAGAATCGGTGTACATCAAGGAATTTTTAGATGCAGGTGAGGCAGGATTTTGGTTTATAGATCAGGATTTGGGATTTTCACTTCTAAATGTTCTATTTCAGGATTATGGAACCCATGAGATTCCTCAGACATCCTGGGTGAATAGTTATTTGGGCATTATAAAACTCACCGATGACGACACCTCTGCACTCTCCGGGAAAGATTCTTTCAGGATAACAGGGGATTCACTTGACCCGATTGTTGGTCCTCTTTTCAGAGGTGTGGGACTCCAGCCAAAAGGGTTTTTACATCATTACACACTGGGCTGCACACCTTCATGGGTTGGTTATTTTGACAGCCTCAAATCCGATGTTGTGGTTGACCTGATTAGCGAAAGCGGATATAAAGTATCAATAAGAAGGGAAAATATCGGTTCAAATGGTAGCAGTAAGGTTGTTCTTCAAACTGGGTATTTCTCATATATATACGACCCATCAAATCCGTTTGATATTGATACTCTGGCGGCAGATACCTTTGTTATTGCTTATGCTGATTACTTTGGCCTTCTTGGTGCAGATAAACCAGGAGAAGGCCTTACAAAAACATTTAGAATATTTCAGCCTTTGCCATCCATTGTATCAAAGTCCACAACACTTAGACTCCATTTGCCCTATAAGTCGTATATAAACATATACGCCACTGATGTTGCAGGCAGGGTGGTGAAAGAAATATTCAGGGGAAAAATGGAGGCAGGACTCAACGCAATAGACTGGAATGTGAACACCCTTGTCCCTGGAACCTACTTCATTGTTTATCACGCAAATGGGGCCTCAAAGGGTGTGAGAAAGGTTGTGGTGATTAAATAGTTACAGCCTCTGCTGATGCAGGGGCTTTTATCCCGGCCAGGACCATAGCAGTTAAAAGATTTTAAAAAGGGGTATGTTTGTAAAACCGTAATATGCATAAACTATTTCAATGATGATTCTTTTAACCCCTTGACTATCCATCTGTTTTCACTAATATTCCACTATGAAACTGCCAATCACTGGTGATACGCTTATAGAGGATGTGGTGAGGGCTTATCCCAAATCTGTTTCTGTTTTCCTTGAGTTTGGGATTCGTGCCATTGTTTGCGGTGATGTTATATGGGGCACAATAAAGGACGAGGCAGAGAGGGTTGGTGCGGACCTGGATAAACTTCTTGAGGCACTGAATAAATTAACCGAAGAGAGACAGATCCCAACAATATGATTCGTGTCAGGATTGCACCCTCACCAACAGGATACCTCCATGTGGGGACAGCCAGAACTGCCCTCTTTAATTATCTTTTTGCCAGAAAAGAGGGAGGCGTTTTTATTCTCAGGATAGAGGATACAGATATTAAAAGGTCTTCACAGGAAATGGTGGATGTTATACTTGACTCCCTAACCTGGCTTGGACTGGAATGGGATGAGGGACCTTACTTCCAGTCAAAGAGGTTTGACATTTACAGAAAGTATGCTGAAAAACTTGTTTCTGAAGGTAAGGCGTATTACTGCTACTGTACACCAGAGGAGATAAAGGAGAGAAAGGAGAAGGTTCAGAAGCAGGGGAAGGCCTGGAAATATGACAGAAGATGTCTCCACCTCACTGATGAAGAGAGAAGGAAGTTTGAGGAAGAGGGAAGACCAAAGGCAATAAGGTTTCTGGTTCCTGAAGGTAAGACGGATTTTGATGACCTTATACATGGAAAAATTGAGAGGGAGAATCAGGATATTGAGGACTTTGTCCTGATCAAGTCTGATGGAACACCAGGGTACAATTTCTCTGTTGTGATTGATGACCATGAAATGGAGATAACCCATGTAATCAGGGGTGATGACCATATATCAAACACCCCAAAGCAGATACTTGTTTACAGGGCACTTGGATGGAATGAACCTGCATTTGCCCATGTTCCCCTTATCCTTGGTCAGGACAGGAGTAAACTCTCAAAGAGGCATGGTGCAGTTGCAGTTTCTTATTACAGGGACCAAGGCATACTCCCTGAGGCATTTGTTAATTTTCTTGCACTTCTTGGTTGGTCACCCGGTGAGGACAGAGAGATATTCTCAATGGATGAATTGATAAAGGTTTTTTCACTGGAGAGGGTTGGGAAAAAGCCTGCAATCTTTGACATAAACAAACTCCTCTGGATGAATCAGGAGTATATCAGAAAACTGGATAATGATGAACTTGTGGAAAGGATTATTCCCTACCTGAAAATGTCAGGCCTGATTGGTGATGAATTTGACAGGGATTATATTTCAAGGGTTGTTCACCTTATGAAGGAGAGGCTTCAGACCCTGAGAGACCTTGAGAAGATAGGGTATTATTATTTTAAAGACGACTTTGATTATGACCCAAAGGGTTTAAAGAAGAGGATTTATTTAGGTGTTGAAAAGAGGCTTGAAATGGTGATTGAAGAACTTGAAAAGATTGATGTATGGAATGAAAAGGCGTGTGAGGATGTTGTCAGGAGTATTGCAGATAAGGAGGGATGCAAGGCAGGTGAGATTATACATCCCATAAGGCTTGGTATAAGTGGTATGACATTTGGTCCTGGTCTATTTGAACTCATGGAACTACTTGGAAAGACCAGGGTTATAAACAGGTTGAAAAGATTTGTTGAATTTTTAAGAAAAGAAGAAGACCATTAACAAGGGAGGTTTACTGTGTTTATGCAGAAACTGAGAAAGAGCATGGGGATATTTCTCTGGGTGATTGCTATCATCTTTGTTCTCTTCATATTCTTTGACTTTGGTGCCAATGTGAGGCGTTCAGGTAGTATGCTCCAGAAGGGGATAATTGCAAAGGTTGGAAGGAGATATGTGAGTTACAATCTTTTCAGTTCAGAATACCAGGATGCCCAGCAGAGGGCGTTTGGTCAGAGGCCAGAGATTGACCCCATGGACCAGAGAAAATTATCGGACCAGGTGCTGAATCAAATAATCATAAATCAGATACTCTATGATGTGAGACAGAAGTTAGGGATTACATTTCCAAAAAACTTTTATCCCAAACTCGCTATGCTCATGCCACCGCAGGAATTCCTTAGAGACACGGTTTTCTACACCAACGGGCAATTTGATTTACAGAAGTATCAGAACATAATGAAAGACCCAAGGATGCAGCAGTTCTTCCTATCATACCAGCATAGACTCCAGAAAATCATCCCGGACCAGATTTTGAACTTTGACCTGATGAATTTTGTTCGAGTTTCAGGAATGGAGATTCTCAGGGAGTACATTGAGGATAGCCTTATGGTAAAGATTGAGTACCTTTACTTTTCTCCTGAGATGGATACAACAATCAAGCCCACAGACGAAGAACTCAAAAAGTACTTTGAAGAGAACATATATAAATATAATGAGTATGGTGCATTAATGTCCTATGCAGTTTTCCCAGTGCCAGTGGTTGAGGCTGATAAAGAAAGGGCTTATGAGAATGCACTCAATATTGTAAGCCAGTTCAATGCTGGGGTTGCATTTGATACCCTTGCATACATCTATTCAGAGAGTCCAACAGGAAAGAAGGGTGGTGATGCAGGTGAGATTAATATCACCAAACTCCCCAGAGAAATGCAGAAGGCATTAAGGGGGGTGAAGGTTGGTGGAATTACCCAGCCCATAAAGATGGATGAAGGGGTTTATGTACTCTATGTGGAGTCAAAGAAGGGGAATCTGTACCATTTAAGGGAGATTTTCATCAAGTACAAGCCATCATATGAGACTTATACATCAATAAAAAAGAAGGCAGAGGACTTTATCAAGGCATACAAGGAAGACCCGCAGGGTGCCTTAGAAACATATGGCGTTGAGATGAAGGAATTACTTTTCAACAGGTTCCAGCAAAACCCTATGGGTGTAAACTTTGGTTTTCTGTTGAAGACTGCAAAGGACGGTGAATTCCTCCCACCCCTTCTTGGGAATGATGGATTCTATGTGTTCCTTATGAAGAAGAACATGATGGAGAAATTGGATTTTGAGGTCTTAAAGGATAAGGTGAGGGCTGATTACCTTCTTGATAAGGGTATTGATATTGCATACAACAGGGCAATGGATGCAAGATTGAAGATGAAGGATAAACTTGTTGCAGATGGTGCCCGATACGGTTCTACGGGCTATTTCTCAATGACCACGGAGGTTCCAGACATACCTTTCAGGAGCAGTGTTTATGGTGCTGCATTCAACCTGACACCTGGAAAGATTTCCCAGCCCATAAGGGATGTT
>QNDZ01000127.1 GCA_003646055.1 bacterium | reverse complement strand
TGGCTCTTACTGGCGTGGCGATGAGAGAAGAGAGGCACTCCAGAGGATTTATGGAATTGCCTATCCTGAGAAGAAACAGTTGAAGGAATACATAAGGAAATTTGAGGAGGCAAAAAAGTACGATCACAGGGTTCTGGGGAAGCAACTGGACATATTCAGTATATTCAAGGAAACAGGGCCCGGTCTTGTTTACTGGCATCCCAATGGTGCAATAATCAGGCATGAGATAGAGGATTTCTGGATAAAGGAGCATATAAAGAGGGGATACCAGCTTGTTTATACACCCCATATCGCAAGGTCTGAACTGTGGGGTATATCTGGCCACCTTGAGTATTACAGGGAGAACATGTATCTATTCCAGCTTGACGAAGAGGATTATGTTGTGAAACCCATGAATTGCCCCGGACACATCCTTATATACAAAACAAAGGTGAGGAGTTACAGGGACCTTCCTATAAGGTATGCTGAACTTGGTACAGTTTACAGGTATGAGAGGTCAGGTGTACTCCATGGGCTTCTCAGGGTAAGGGGCTTTACCCAGGATGACGGGCATATATTCTGCACACCAGAACAACTTGAGAAGGAAATACTTGATGTGCTTGATTTTGCAATATTTATGATAGGTGTTTTCGGGTACAAGGACTTCAAAATTTATCTGTCTGTGAGAGACCCACTCCACAAGGACAAGTTTGCAGGAAGCGATGAGGAGTGGGAACAGGCTGAAGCATCATTGAAGAAGGCTATCGAAAAGAGAGGGTATAATTATGAGATTGAAGAGGGTGGGGCTGTTTTTTATGGACCCAAGATAGATATTAAACTGCTTGATGCCATTGGACGTGAGTGGCAGGGGCCTACAATACAGTTTGACTTCAATCTTCCAAGAAGGTTCAATGTGGAGTATGTGGGTGAGGATGGGAACAGGCACATGGTTTACATGATACACAGGGCGCTTCTTGGTTCAATGGAAAGATTTATTGGAGGATTGATAGAATTCTATAAAGGGTACTTTCCCTTATGGCTCGCACCTGTTCAGGTTTCTGTTCTCACTGTAACCAGCGATGGGGATGAGTGGGCAGAGGAGGTTTACAAAAGGCTTCTTTCAGAGGGAATCAGAGCAAAACTTGACATAAGGAACGAAAAAATAGGGAAGAAGATTCGTGGATCAGAGGTTGCAAAAATTCCATATATGGTAATAATAGGTAAGAAAGAGGTTGAGAATAAAAACCTCTCAATAAGGAAACATAAGAAGGGTGATATAGGAAAAATGGAGGTTCCTGTTTTTATTGATATGTTAAAGGAAGAGATAGCAAAAAAGGAGGTGCCGGATAGCGAAGTCGTATAATGTAAACAGGCAGATCAGGGCCAGAAGGGTTCTGGTCATTGGGCCGGATGGGACGAAGATGGGAGAGATGGATACCTTTGAAGCACTTAGAAAAGCGAGAGATTTAGGACTTGACCTTGTGGAGGTTGCACCCAATGCAAATCCACCTGTATGCAGGATAATGGATTACAGCAGATTTTTGTATGAGGAGAAAAAGAAGGAGAAAAAGGCAAAGAAGCATCAACAGACTGGAATGAAGGAGATGGTTTTTCACCCGAAAATTGATACCAATGACTATAATGTGAAGTTAAAAAAGATAAAGCAGTTTTTTAAATCTGTACCAAGGGTTAAGATAGAGATAAGAATGAGGGGAAGGGAGAGGATGTATCCAGAACTTGCGGAGAACCTGGCAAAGCGGATAATTGAAGATACAAGTGAATATGCAGAGGTGACAGGCGAAATAAAGAAAGATGAGAGGTCGGTTGTTTTTCATCTCTTACAGAAGAAAAAAAGGAAGGTGAAAGATGCCAAAACTGAGAAGTAAGGGAACCATAAAAAAGAGATTCAAGATTACTGGTGGAGGAAGGGTTAAGAGGTTTAAGGCCTTCCACAGCCACAAACTATCAAAGAAGACCTCAAAAAGGAAGAGGAATTTGAGAAAGTCAGGGATTTTGAGTAAGGCAGATGAGAAAAGGGTAAAAAAACTTATAAGGGCATAAGGAGGAGAGATGCCAAGAACAAGGAATGTTCCTCAGACAAGGGAAAGAAGAAAGAAATGGTTGAAACTTGCAAAGGGTTACTATGGCAAGAGGAAAAATTCCTACCGTGTGGCAAGGGAAGCGGTGATGAAGGCCCTTTCCTATGCATACAGGGATAGGAAGAAGAGAAAGGGTGATTTCAGAAGACTCTGGATAACAAGGATAAATGCAGCCTGCAGATTGAATGGTATTTCTTATAGCAGGTTTATCCATGGTCTTGGTCTTGCAGGTATTAAGGTTGATAGAAAGGTTCTTGCAGATATAGCAGTCAAAGAGCCAGAGGTTTTTGCCCAGCTGGTTGAGGCATCCAAGGGTGCCCTGAATGGAAATAAGTGAGGTTAGAAGGGATTTTGAGAGGGAGGTCCTTGAGGTAAAATCCCCTGAACAACTGGAATCACTAAGAATAAAATACCTGGGAAAGAAGGGGATTGTCAATGAACTTTTCAAAAAACTGAAGGAACTCCCACCTGAAGAAAAACCAAACTTTGGTAAAGAGGTAAATTCCCTCAGAGATTTTATAAAAACCCTTTTAGAAGAAAAGAAGAAGGAGATTGGTACTGGTAGAAAAAGGGAGAGGATTGACCTCACCCTTCCAGGGAGGTTTTATTCAGGGGGCTCCATCCATCCCCTCTCATTGATAGAGGACGAGATTGTTGACATCTTTGTTGGAATGGGGTTCAGTGTTGTTTATGGGAATGAGGTTGAGACAGATTATTACAACTTTACTGCCCTGAACACACCTGAAGACCATCCTGCACGTGACCTGCATGATACCTTCTATTTGAAGGATGGAAGGCTTTTGAGGACACATACATCACCTGTTCAGATAAGGGTGATGGAGAAGAAGAAACCACCATTGAGAATAATTGCACCTGGAAGGGTTTACAGGGTTGATGCATTTGACCCTTCACACTCACCCGTTTTCCATCAGATAGAAGGACTTTATGTGGACAGGGATGTAACACTGGGTGACCTGTTTGGAACCCTTGAGGAGTTTGCAAAGAGGGTGTTTTCACCTGATACAGAGGCAATGTTTATTCCAAGTTTCTTCCCATTCACAGAGCCATCAGCAGAGATGAAAATTTCATGTCCATTCTGTGGTGGGGAGGGTTGTGGTGTTTGCCAGTACACTGGATGGGTGGAAATTCTTGGATGTGGTATGGTCCATAGAAAGATTCTTGAAAACCTTGGATATGGGGATTACACAGGTTTTGCCTTTGGTATGGGTGTTGAGAGGATTGCCATGCTGAAGATGGGTATAAATGACATAAGGCTTTTCTATGAGAATGACCTTGAATTCCTGGAGCAGTTCAAATGAGGGTTATCTACTCATGGCTTAGAGAATGGGTTGATTTTGATTTCTCACCGGAAAGGCTTGCACAGGTGTTTGAGTCCCTTGGAATGGGTGTTGAGGCCATTGAGAAGGATGGGGATGAGGTCATATACGACCTTGAAATCACACCAAACAGGCCAGACCTACTTGGTGTGATTGGGATTGCAAGGGAGATATCCGCCTATACTGGCAATCCATTAAAAAGGACAATAGATTTTGAACTCCAGACAGGTGAGGGAATTGAGGTTGAGATTGAAAACCCTGATGATTGCCCCAGATACACTGCATCTGTTGTAAGTGGTGTTAGTGTAAGGCCTTCACCTGATTGGCTTTCCAGAAGGCTGGAATTATCCGGTATCCGTTCCCTTAACAATATTATAGATGTCTCAAACTATGTACTTTTGGAAATGGGACAGCCCATACACATTTTTGATAGGGAATCTGTTGACAGAATTGTGGTGAGAAGGGCAAGGGATGGAGAGAAGATACTCACCCTTGATAGTGTTGAGAGGGAACTTGACCATGACATACTTGTTATAGCCAGTTCCAGGGAACCCATTGCCATAGCAGGTGTTATGGGTGGAGAACTATCAGGTGTCAGGGATACCACGAAGGATGTTGTTGTTGAGTCTGCCTTTTTTAACCCTGGCGTAATAAGAAAGGGCAGAAAAAAGTTGAACATAAACACTGAATCCTCATACAGGTTTGAGAGAAAGGCTGATATCGGGATTGTTCATATTGCACAATCATACACAGTGAAGTTGTTAAAAGAGGTATGTGGTGGGAAGGATGTGTCTCCCATGGTTGATACCAATCCTGATTACAGAAAAGGGGTTTACGTGAGTCTGGATGTGGATAGGATAAATAGACTTCTTGGGACTGATTATTCTAAGCAGGATATTGAGGAGACCCTTGAGAGGCTTGGTTTTGAGATTCAGACAGATAAGGTGTTTGTTCCTACTTTCAGAAGGGATATTGAACTACCAGAAGAGCTGTCAGAAGAAGTGGCAAGGCTGAAAGGATACAACACCATCAGAAGAAGGGTCAGGACTGTTGTGAATGAGGTTGCTGTTGATGAGAACCTCACTTTAAGGAAATTCAGGTATGTTCTGGAAGGGATGGGTTTGAATGAGGTGAAGTCGCTCAGTTTCATGCCATCAGGGTTTGACCCTTCAGTAAAGGAAGAACTTGCACTTGCCAATCCCATGTGGCCTGACAGAACAGTGATGAGGACAACCCTTGCCTATGGAATGCTGAAGATTGCAGAACATAATCTCCATCGTGGAAGACCCTATGTGCGAATCTTTGAGGTTGGAAGGGTTTTCAGGCCAGAAGAAAAAACAATGTTAGGTGTTCTTGTTGCTGGTGTTTTCCCAAGAAGATGGTTTGCCCATGAAAGGGAGATGGACTTCTACGACATAAAGGGGATTGCAGAGGGTATGCTTGTGGAATCAGGTCTGGAAGGATACAGGTTTGTTGAAGGAGAAAGGCAAATCTACGAGAAGGGATTTTCACTGGATATCCTTGTTGATGGCGAAAGAATAGGTGACCTTGGTTTGTTGAAACAGGATATAATTGAGATGGACGCCTTCTTCATTGAGGTTGAGTCTGAAAAACTTTTGAAAAACTTTCTCAAAAAGTCAGAATTTAAAGGGGTTAATAGGTTCCCCTTTGTTAAAAGAGACCTCTCCCTTATTATTCCACAGGGAGTTGAAAATTCCACAGTGATTGGTATAATAAGAGAGGTGGGTGGTTTTGTGGAGAAGGTGGATGTACTGGATGTTTACACGGGTAAAGGGATACCTGAGGGTTGCAGGAGCATAACATACAGGATTCACTTCAGGTATCCAG
>QNDZ01000126.1 GCA_003646055.1 bacterium | reverse complement strand
TCCCAATCACATAAACATTTTCCATCAATTTCAGGTATCTGTCAAGTACCTTTGGTGAGTTTATGTATGTGTTTCTGTGTATCGTCCCATACCTCAAAAATTCAGCCTTTTTCAGGCAGGGTATCATTCTAAAAACCCTCTTTTGTTCTCCTATCTTCAGCCTTGTCTGGAATCCAACAATGTTCCACATGTTTCCCTCTCTGTTTTCCTTCCTCAGTTGAACAATGGCAAAGGTATTTTTGAATTTTTCAGGGATTTTCAGCCCAACGGGTTTCATCAATGAAAAACGGAGTGTTTCTTTGCCTCTCCTTGCCATCTCCTCTATTGGGAGGCAACCTTCAAAAAATAAATCCTCCTTTATATGTGGTATGTGCTTTTCAGCATTCAGGAGTGCCTCCACAAATTGATAGTATTCTTCCTTTGTGAGAGGACAGTTTATGTAGTCCTCTCCTGCACCATACCTTGAACCCATAAATGCCCAATCCATATCAATGGATTCAGAAGAAACAATTGGAGAAACAGCATCATAGAAGTAAAGATATTCTCCTGTATATTTTTTCAAGGAATGTGTAATTTTTTCAGATGCAAGTGGCCCTCCTGCAATCACAACAATACCATCAAGTTCATCAATCCCCTTTTCTTCCCTTACAACATTGCAGACCCTCTCAGTGAATTCTGTTATGTCCCTGCTGAATCTCTCCCTGTCCACCACAAGGGCTTTACCACCAGGCACCCTGTGTTTTTCAGCAAAGGAAAGAAGGGTTGAACCCAGAATCTTCATTTCCGCCTTGAGCAACCCATGGGCATTTGTAATTTCCTCTGATTTCAAAGAATTGGAGCAAACCAGTTCAGCAAGATACCCTGTCTTATGGGCTGGGGTCATTTTTTTGGGTCTCATCTCGTAGATGGTTACATCAATCCCTCTATCAGCAAGGTAGAGGGCACATTCAACCCCTGAAAGACCTCCCCCAATTATGTTAACCCTTTTAGAATGCATAACCCAGATATATGGAGTAGTAGGTTTCCCTTGATATGGTGGCCAGGTCTGTTCTCTTTGCCACGTAGAAATTTACATCAGTAATCCCCAGATTTAACTTTGCCTCAAACCCTATGCTTGCTACAGGGTCAACAAGTCTGGGGAAACCTGTTGAGAAGTCAAATATTCTGTATTCATCCATGGAATAGGTTGCACCACCAGCATCAAAGAAGAATGCACCCATTATCCCTGATATGGAAACAGGGGGAAATCCCAGTTCAAGTTTCTTGACAAATGGGAACCTGAGTTCCATACTGAAAACCCCGGCCTTTGTCCCATACTGTTCGTAATAATCATAGCCCCTGACCCACCCAAGATCACCAATTCCAACAGCACCCCCAAGGTGTAGAACATCCCTTCCCCATGAACTGATGAGCATTAACCGGGAGGCAAAACTCCATCTGTTCCCAAAGTAGTGATACCACCTTAGATCTGTTGATATGCTCTTCAAATCCCATACATTTTCATAATATACAAGGGGGAAAATGAACTTCACATATCCCCTGAATCCCTTCACAGGTGCATACCCATACCAGAGGGTATTGTCGTGAACAAGCCATGTTTCACCAAACACACCAAATTCAGATACAGAACCGGTATAAAATAGTGTATCGTGGGATGCACGGTAACTATCATATGTGAGGTAATTTGAAAGGGTATAAAAGTCAAACCTTGTGAATGTATCAAAGGGATATCTTATAAGTGTTCCCATTCCCCAGAGTGTCCCGAAATTGTAGTACAGGTCATTGCCATACTGGGAGAGGAATCCAACCGAATATTTACTTATTGAAAATCCGTAGTCTATTCTCCTTGGAAGATACATGTATATAATCTCAAAGTCGCTGTTGATGATATCAGTATTATTGAAGTATGCAAAAATCTGGTGATTCCCGAGCATATCACTTATTCCCAGAAGGAATTCTCCCCATAGACCGTAGTATGTATCGTAGAGCACATAAGACTGGAGGTAGTCAATACTCAACTCCACTGGAGCCCTTTTCCCATTCACCGTCTTTTCAGGTATCAATCTGAACCTGACCTCAGGGAATTCTCTGTATGGAAGGGGTTCTGTAGGTATAAAAGAGGATATGTCGTCCATATAGAATATATCCCATGCACCATCAACAAAACATGAGAGGGCACAGGAGGTTCCATTCCTGTCTATTGAGTATCCCTGGATTGATTCAAGGAATCTTGTGAGTTGATAAATTCTACCTGAATTTACATTGTAAACAAATAGATTTTTGCTACCATCCCTTTCTGAAAGGAAGTATATCAAACTATCCCTTCCATAAGGTGAAAAAACAGAACCATCAAAGGATAAGAGTTTCTTTATAACCCCGTCCTCTATCACATACAGGTCATATTTATCGTAATCCCATTCATTCCCTGATGGTTTTGAGGAAACAAAGAGTACTTTATCACCCCAGAAGGAAGGATTCAATTCTGAATAAAAATCATTGGTCAGGTTGAATAAATCTTTATTTTCAAGATTGTAAAGGTAAATGTCAGGAGTCCCGTCAATAACTCCAGTCAGGACTATTCTTTTACCATCAGGTGAGAATTCTGGCCACATAATCCTGTCAAGTTTGAGTGAAATCCTGTTGATTATCCTTCCCTTTTTGAAACTGTAGAGGTATAGGACATCCCTTCCCATTTCCTTGGATGTAAAGCATATAGTATCACCAGTGGGAGAGACACCAATGTGACCTTCGAGGATATGCAGGGATTCAAACTTCCTGCCTCTCCCCCCCGTTACTACTCTTCCAAGGTCCCTGTTGTTTATGGGACTAACAGTCCTTATCTCTATATCTCCTTTTGAGTCTGTGTAGTAAATTATTCTTGAGCCATCTGATGATATAGAAGGTGCATAGTTCAGATAATTTTTCTTTACCCTGTGGTCAACCACCTTACTTGCGATCTCATCCACATACTCTCTCTCACTGAGTAAAGGCCAGTAATCCTTCTTTATCTTTCTCTGCCACATCTCATCAAGTTTCTGAATGTTTATTCCAAGAACCTTCTCAACTGCCCTGTCAAAGGATTTTGTAACCCTGATCGCATTCACAATCTCACCGATTTTCTGTATTCCATACCTATCCTCAATGAACTTCAATACACTCTGGCCTTCCTTGTATATCACAAGCCCACCATAGTATTCAAGCCTTGTCAGGGGTATGACATTCTGGTTGATTACAAGGTCCCTCATATAACTGTCAGATTCTCCATTCCATCCAATGGAATAAAATTCTGCCATTCCCTCTATAAACCACAGAGGAATATTCATTGTGAGCCTCTTGTTTAAAGCATTCAGTCCAGTTCCAAACCATATCCTGTTCTGGAACACATGGACAAGTTCGTGTGAAAGAACATGCCTCAATGATGACCAGTTTCCATCAAATGGGACAACCACCCTGTTCTTAAAACTCTCCGTAAACCCTCCAACAGATTCAGGAAGCCTTGAAAGAATAACATTTGTTTCTTCAAACTTGTTATAGGAGTTATAAATGATAACGGGTATCTTTTCTTCATCCCCCTCTGTCCTGTATGTGAGCCTTTTCCTGAGGTAAACATAGGTGGATTCAAGCACCTGAATAGAAAATCCTGCCATACCCTCACTTCCATCCTGATAGTATAGTTTGAAGTGTTCGGATTCAATTATATTCCACTTAATGTTTTCGTACTGCACCTTGTTCTGTCCAAATGGATACTGCGATAAAAGGAGTAAAAGGTATATCATTTTATCATCTCTGCTATTACAAAGCCCATGAGGAGTCCCATCATGAATGTGATTGAAAGCATCTTTGCGTCAATCAGTTCCCTCTTATATCCCATTTTTATTGCGAAGAAGGTGAGCAGGTTACCAACACCATTCACAAGGAGAACCAGCGGGATTGCAAAGAACTTTACAATCAATGGTCCAACACCAGGAACAACGCTTATAGTTCCAAGGAGTGCCTGAATGCCCTGGCTCAAAATCCCTATGAGAAAGACAATAGAACCCACAAGGAATTTATCCCATCTGAATTTTATTGTGAGGAGTATCATTACAACTGCAAACACAAGCCATAGAACAAAGGAGATTACTTTTTTCTTATTCCTGGGAACCTTTGAAATTTCAAGTTCCTCAATCTCTTCTTCAAGTTCTTTTTCCAGTTCCTTTATATTTTTAGCCATAGTTTTCTATCAAGTGTCCTGTACTGCACTGCCTCTGAAACATGCTCAACCTTAATAATATCACTTCCATCAATGTCCGCAATGGTCCTTGAAAGTTTGAGTATCCTGTCATAGGCCCTTGCAGAAAAACCGAATTTTTTCATTGCTGTTTCCAGGATTGTCTCAGCATCGGATTGAAGTTTACAGAATTCTTTCATCATCTTTGGTGTGAGCATGCTATTTGTTGATATCCCCATGTCCCTGTACCTGTTTTTCTGAATCTCCCTTGCCCTTTTGACCCTTTCCCTCATGTCCTTTGAGGATGTTGAAGGTGTATCCCCTTTGAGGTCTTCAAACTTCACCCTTGGAACATCAATGTGGATATCTATTCTATCAAGAAGGGGACCTGATATCTTCCCCACATATCTGTCTATCTGACCTGCTGTGCATGTACACTCAACATAAGGGTCTCCAAAGTATCCACATGGGCATGGGTTCATTGCTGCAACAAGCATAAATCGTGCAGGGAATGTTGCGTGGTGATGTGCACGGGAAACAGTAACAATGCCATCCTCCAGAGGCTGCCTCAAAACCTCAAGCACATCCCTTCTGAATTCAGGGAGTTCATCAAGGAATAAGACACCATTGTGGGCAAGGCTCACCTCACCTGGTTTTGGGTGTGTCCCACCACCTATAAGCCCTGCATACGAAACAGTATGGTGAGGTGCCCTGAATGGCCTTGTATATACAATTGGGGTATCAGAGGGAAGCATACCAGCAGCAGAATGGATCTTTGTTGATTCAATGGCCTCCTCAAGTTCCATCTCTGGAAGTATGGTGGGAATCCTTCTTGCAAGCATGGTCTTGCCAGACCCTGGAGGACCAATCATCAGGATGTTATGCCCACCTGCTGCAGCAACCTCAATCGCCCTCTTTGCAGGCTCCTGGCCTTTAACATCGGAAAAATCTATGTGATAGATTGAGGAAATCCTGAAGATATTTTCCCTGTCAATCATAAAAGGCTGGGGGAGTGGAGGAGTGAGTATCTCAACTGCCTCTTTAAGGTCTCCAGCAGGAAAAACAGGAACCTCCACCATTGATGCCTCAACCGCATTCTTTCTGGGACAG
>QNDZ01000125.1 GCA_003646055.1 bacterium | reverse complement strand
GAGTTTAACCTCTTTCTTAAAAATAACCCTCCCATCCATTGTGAATTTGAAGAGAAATGGTTCAAAATTCTGGAATAAATAGATTGTATCATTCAATAAACCCATATATCCAACTGGCATACCCGTGAGAGAGATGTCGAACAGCTCAGGGTTGGGTGAGTAAAATGACCTGAGGCATATCCCTTCATTAAAATTATAAATACTAATACAATCCCCAAGAAGGTTCAGCCCAACAACCCTTTTAAGGCTTAGATTCAAAAGAATGAGTTCTTCAGGAGGCTTAACACAAATACTGAATATATTGATAATATTTTTCTTGAGTGAGAGATGTGTTTTTCTAACTATTTTTCCGGTCTTGAGGTCAATCACATGGACAAACCCTCTTGCATTTACATAAATCAAACTATCACCATTTATGCCAAATCCCCCTGATAACATTTCAATTTCATCATCTCCAGTACCTACCTTAAAATAAAGTGAATCCACCCCATCAGGGTGAATTATATAAATCTTTTCTTCCCGGATGAGTTTTGATGTTTCAATAAGTGTATCCCCTTTTTTTAAAAGTGAGTTATTATGAGCAAAGTGTAAATTGGGTGTAAGTGAGGCAGGCAACGATTGAATTCTGTGAATGTGAAATGCATTCCCAAAGAACATTGAAACAAAAATAATCAACATATATCCCTTCCTTGATTAAATAAATTTCGTCACTGATTGACCATTATTCTTCTCCCATCAAAGAAAGATTGAAACTCTGCATACACATAATTCTTCGTTCTGGATAACAGACAAAAACCATACTGAACAAATCATTTCCACATCCTTTTACATTTAATCATAAATCAAAAATGTATCAAGGAAGTGAACCCTTTCCTATGGATAAGTTTATACTCATAGTAGAGATGCTGTATTTCTGAAGAATATCTATACGCATCCTTTTCTAAAAAAATGTCATAATGTCAAGGTCCGGGCTGGGGGTAGAGGGGGGATACCCCCCCATTATCTAAGAATTACAACCTTCCTTGAGAGAACGCTGTCTTTCCCGATAAGTTTTACAAAATACACACCTGATGGATGAGAAAGGACACCTTTCAATGTGTGAGGTCCCTGGTTCAGTTTCCCGCTGAATACCTTCTCCACCATCCTTCCTGTCATGTCATAGAGTTTAATCCCCACATCCCTTGAAGAGGAAAGACTTAAATTAACAATAACCCTTCCATCCATCAGTGATCCAACCCTGAACCAATCAGTATATGTTGGTCTCTCAACCCCCACTGGTGGAAGTTTATAGGAGATAATCTTCTCCTTTGTCTGATCCTCTACGGGGATAATATGTATGTAATCCCCTGATGAAGAAACATGCAGCACATTCTCCCTCTCCATCTCTTCCCTTGTAATAGAAGACTCGGTTGGTATTACAAGTCCCCTGTATTCCCCATCGCTGAATTCACCGAGACCAACCACTATGGTGTCTGAGGGATTGCTTGAAGTGAACACATAAATTAGGGAAAAATCAGGGGAGGTGGAGGGAGAATCTCCCCACATCTGGATAAAGAGAGAATCACCATAGCCTATACTGTCTATGCTTGACGGAGAGTCAAAGTCTCCATTTGTGTTCCAGACGGAATCTATTGTTGTAACTTCTGTGGGACTTGTGCCATTGCTTATTATGTTGGAGTAAGCATAACTATAATCAACATCACCATAAACAATGGTTGAAGGGTCAACACCACCCCAGTAACAATATCCAAAGTTTGCCTGATTGGACGAATTATTGTAAACACTTGTGTCCAGCAAGACAGTGTTGTCAAAGACATTGGAGTAGGTCATGTAAAAAGTATTTGCCCCAGATGTTATGTAAACCAGGTTGCCGTTTCCCCCACTGTTTCCATTATCCACCCCGGCAGACCAGGTCAATCCACCTGCTGCTGGTATTTCATACCTGATGGCACCACCTGAACTTGAAAAGTTTGATACCAGGGTAGAATATTCCCCTTCAAGGTCTCCACTGTATGCGTATATCCCACCTCCGTAGGAACCTGCCTTATTGCCCAGGAATAGTGTAAGCCTTAAAAAAGCACGGTCTAAAGCTCCACCAAGCAGCGCCAGTCCTCCACCATTGGAGGCTGTGTTGAAGAGAAGTCTGCAGTTTTCTATAAGGGCTTTCCCATGCCAAATCCTTATCCCCCCACCGTAGTCTGTGGCGTGGTTCATATAAAAGATGTTATTTGTGAGGGTATCTGTGGAATAATAATTATAGTAGGCACCACCATAGGATGCAGAATTGTGCTCAAAACGGGAATTTGAAATGTGAATGGTTGAATAAACCGTTGTGATAGCCCCATAGAGGGAAGAAGAGTTGCGGAAAATCAAACATGAATCAACCACTGCCACACTATCAGTATCCGCGTATACAGCAACCCCATAGGCACCTGAATTATCCATAAAGGTAGAACCATAAATGTAGGAATCAGTGGTTTCCAAAAGATAAATGCCTGCACCTTTCTTTGCAACGTTCTCTGAAAAACTTGAGCCAAGTATGGAACTACTTGCATACTTAAGGTATATAGTCCCATTGAACCCTGCAGAATCGGAAACAAAGGAACACTCTTTTATTGTATCTGATGAGTATATAATAAAGAGGGCAGAACCATTTGAATCTGCCTTGTTTGCTATGAAGGATGAACTGTCCATATTCACATTGTAACCATACCCGTAAATAAATCCTCCTCCTCCGTGAACCGCTGTGTTACTGTCAACAAGCACCCCTCTGAGAAGTCCGTTTGACCAGAAAATGGAAAAACCACCTCCATCATAACCTGTTGAATTCTTCCTTATAACTGCATCGTATATACCGACAAACGGTGTTGATATCACCATTATTCCACCACCACTGGACTGCTTTGCAATATTGGAGATTATTCTTGAATCATTCTCTATGAAAAGGCTGTCTGTGGAGGACGAATATATCCCTCCGCCATAGCCTGCAGTGTTAAGCTCAATATAAGAACTGTCAATTATCATCTTTGCACTATCCAGAACATAAATTCCACCACCATAACCCCCAAGGGTATCAGCAAAATTTACCCATATTGTGGAACCATAAATCCTCACCCTGGAACCATCTTTAGCAGCAATACCTCCACCGTGGTATGCGAAGTTAAAACCAATATACGATGTGTCAATCTCCACATAGGGAAGCCCATCTATTAAAATACCGCCTCCAAGGGTGTCAGCAAAATTTCCTGCAAAGAATCCACCAATTGTGGAACCTGCAATAACTACCGTATCCTGAAATGGTATGGTGTCTCCAATGATTGTCATCCCTGCTCCATTCCTGTTGGAACATGATGTTACGGTTACATTCTGAAGAACAATCCTGTGTGGTCTGTAATACCCCAGGTTTATATAAATCCCTGACCCGTTTATCGTATTTGATATGGATGTATTTGATATAACGCCATTGGAGGACCAGATGTGTAATGCTGAGGCATTCAAAGGTTGCAGTGTATCATACATTACATTTGTGAACTGGCAGGAATCCATCTCAAAATACTTTACAAAGTCAATATCAAAAAAGATGAATCATCTTTATACAATATATGGCTAAGCCTGGCATAGTATCCGTTAATATCAATGGGATGCAAAGCGTTCAGGCTCTCAACCACAACATAATTCATAATAACAGTATCAGAAGAAGCCATCATTATATAACCACGGTGGGCAAAGGAACCTGGAGTGAGATTTTTTATTATTATTGTATCCGAGGGAGTCCCCAGATATTTATACTTATTTCCTCCATGCGTACTGAATACACAGGAATTATCAGCAATCAGAATATACTGATTCCCGGAGGTAGGAACAAAGGTAACGTTTGAGTTGTAAACCGTGTCCTCACCCATAATAATGATGGTATCCTGGGTGAAAACCACACTTGTATCCCTTAATGATGAAGGAAAAACAACACTTGATGAGATAAGCAATAGCAACACTTCACACCTCCTTGTTTTATGTTTGGTTGTTTAATTTATTAATATATACAAATATAAAAAATCTTGTTCATATTGTCAACATATATAGGTGAAGTGATAAAAACTTATCAAAAGTATGGATTAAGGGATGAATTTTTTTTAGGTTGACACTTGAAAAGTCTTGCTTATTATCTTTCAAAAAAGGAGGAGGTGAGATGGTAAGGAAGATTATAGGGATTTTAATCCTTGCAGGTGTGTTCGGGGCCTGCAAACAGACTTCCGCCACAACCCAGAACGGCAAGTTTGTTCCACCAAGGGATGGGCTTATAAGGAAGGCACAGGCCGACAGATACATCAAGGTTTCAATAGCACTTTATCAGGCTCTCCAGAAACAGGCAGAGGAAATCAAGGCATTCAAGGAGAAGTACAAACTCTCAGAATCAATGGAAGAACTCTCAATGGCAGATTACATAAAGAAACACCCAGAGGTCAAAGCAGCATGGGACAGCATAATCAACAAATGGCAGGCAACTGAAGATTCTATCTATAAGGCAGAGGGTATGTCCCAGGACGAGTTCAACTGGATTGCAGGGGCACTGATAAATCCAAAGAATAAACCGATGAAGGATTACATCCAGAGGAAATTGAAAGAGGCTAACGCATTACCAGAAGAAGAGGGAGCAAAAGGGAAAGAAGAAAAAGATAAATAGAGAAGTACTGAAGTTTCCTTGCAATAAGTATTTTTCTGAAAACGTAGATTGCAAAGATACCTGACAAAAAGGATACAAGGGTCCCAACCAATATGGGACCTATTTCTATTGTTGCAAAAGAGGTGCTATGTAGTTCCAGAAGGAATGCGCCCAGGAGTGCAGGGACTGCCATTGCAAATGAGAACTCAAAGGCAGAACCAAAGGAAAGACCCAATAAGATTCCAGCAGAGACAGACATGCCAGAACGGGAAATCCCTGGAACTAGTGCAATGGATTGGGCAATCCCTATCAACAATGCCTGCCACCAGAGGGGCATCTTCCCATTCTTCTCCTTTCTTGAACCTGCAATGAGCAAAACAATCCCCGTGAATACAAACGATGGTATAACAAGGGCAGGGGAACTGAAGAAGGATTCAAGGGTATCTTTGAAAACCAGACCAACAATGCCCGCTGGTATTGATGCGATGATAATGAGACCAAGGAGTTTTGGCTTGAGATACTTGAGCAGTCTCTTGTTGAAGTAAACAATAATGGAGAGAAGCGTTCCAGCATGGAGAAAAACCTCCCACTCAATCCCCATCTCCTTAATCTTCAATAAGTGCTTCAAAACAACAAGATGGCCTGAACTGGATACAGGTAAAAACTCTGTT
>QNDZ01000124.1 GCA_003646055.1 bacterium | reverse complement strand
CTCAAATCCCTTTTCAATTCCACACCTCCTGAATATCTCCTTTGACAATTCACTGTACTCCCCTGCCCTGTCGGAGAAGGCCTTCAGTCGTGATAAAACAAGATAATCCTTGCCTATTGCCCAAAGTGTTCCGTGGAGTTTATGGTGCTGAACAGCCTTCTCTCCATACTTCCTTGAGAGGGCCTTCTTATCCAGAAGGTCATATACCCTTGCAAGCAAGAGGTAATACTCACCTTTCAGGTCGTCAGGACAGGAGTTCTTCAATCTATCAAGGAGTTTTTTACCAGTTGTCAGGTTTCCTGTCCTCAAATGATACTCGCCCTCTCTCATCAACACCTCTGACTTCAAAATAGGTGATTTTAACTTCTCTGCAATACCCTTTGCCCTCTGTATATTCTCCTTTGCCCTGTCGTATCTTGAAAGTATCACATTCAGCCTTGACATATTGGCATAGAGATGGCATAGGTCTGTTAGCATCTTTGTCTCCTTCAGAATCTTCAGTGCCTCATTCATGTATTTTTTTGCCTTGTCAAGTTCACCTATCTCAAGGTAGAGTTCTCCCAGAAATCTTGCAGCCCTTCCGAGAAGTTGCTTCTGGGATATATCCTTTGAGATGGTGTATGCCTTATTGTAGTACTCAATCCCATCCTCAATGTTTGACTCCTTGATTGCAATGATACCAAGATTTAAATATAAATATATAAGTGTTCCTGTATCACCAAGCTCAGAGAAGTAATTGAGAGCCTTATAATAATTATCCTTTGCGTCCTCAAGCCTTGACCTTAGATAATAACATACACCAATCCTGTTGTGGAGTATTCCAAGCCAGTATGTATCCTTCATTTTTCTTGCGATGGTCAATCCTGTCTGGAGGTGGTGGAGTGCCCTTTCCAGTTTACCCTTCTGTATCATGAGTCCACCTATTGCAGCGTAGGCCTCCACCAGATACTCAGGATCTTCAAGAACCTGAATGGCAAGGTTACCTGACATTTCCGCCCTTTTTATATCCCCGAGCCTTATCAGAATCTCTGTCATGAATGGCAGTGCAATATCGCCTGCATCCCTGGCCAGATTGTATGCCTCTGAGAGTTTACCAAGCCTTCCATAGCACTTTGCCTTCTTCAGCAGGAACCTGGGTAACTGGCTTTCCTGGTATGCAATATCAAGGTGTTCAATTGACCTGTTATAATCACCTATCCTGAAGTAATAGTCTGCATAAATCCCGTGAAATTCAGCCCTGTCAAACCACTTTTCTTCTTCCCATTTTGAAACCTCCTCAAGCACATTCAGGGCATCTGCAAGAAGTCCTCTCTCCATAAAATCCCTTGTTGTCTTAATGTAAGAGAGAAAAGCCTTTTCCCGTTTGTTTGCCATTTCATACACAACTGCAGCATTGCTATAATATCCCCTTTCAAAGAGGAAATCCCCTGCTTTTTGAAGGATTGTCTTTCCAGGGTTCTCCATATTAATCACTGCCTCTCTCACAGCATTATCTGAGAATCTGAAATCCTTATCATCAACCAGGATACCTGCCCTTATACCTTTCCTCTTTACATCTTCAAGTTTCTTAAAATTCAATCCAAGGAGTTCCTCCATATTCTCCATGGTTGCAACGTCATTCAAAAGTGCAGCATATATGAGAATCCTCCTCTCATTCCTGGAGAGGCTTTTGAACTGATTTATGACACTCTCTGAAAGGTCAATGGAGACCCCCTCTTTCAGGGTGATCCCACTGGTATCTATGGCAAGAATACCCGATGAAAGGAAGTTGTTCACAATCATCATAATCCTTCCTGGTATCCCTTCACTCTCCCTGTATGCGTGGAGGATAAACCTCTGGTCAACATTTGTGATTCCAAGTATTCCCCTTATAAACTCACCTGTCATCTTCAGGTCAAATGGTGGCACTTGAATCCTTGTGAATCCCTGGTATGCATAATCCGGGTCACCTGTGATGACCACCATCACCCTCTCTTTCTCTATAAGCCTGAAGACCTCTTTCAGGACACCAGCCATCTCCCTGGGGCAATACTCTATATCATCTATAACCCATAGAAGGGGCTTCTTCTTTGACATCTCTCTGAGTTTCCATGTAATCTTCCAGCCAAGATTCACCATGCCTGGAATGGAGAACTGGCTCACAGGATGATTGGGTCCTGGTATCCTGCACTGGGAGTGTATGATTTCAAACCCAATCATTCCAGCAATAACAGAGAGTTCTTCAAGGATTCTGCTTTTTCCCACACCTGGTTTACCAATTATATGGATAAATGCAGGCTTCCCCTCTGCGGTTTGATCGAGACTCCCCTTCAGGAGGGATATTATGTTCTCCCTTCCAATGAATCTTATCCCTGTATGCCTCCTCCTCTTCCTTTCCAGCAACCTCTCATCTGCACTTCCTATCAACTTTACATAAGACCTCCCATCCTGAGGATAGGAGGCATGCCCAAAACTCAGGGTGAGTCTAACAGGAGGGTCTCCTGGAAATTCTCTGTATTTAAGATGTTCGTTAAGCCTTAGAGGGAGTTCGTCAGGCTCCCTGCTTCCACTAACAACAATAATAAATTCATCCCCGCCGTATCTTCCCACAAACTCATTTTCATTTATGGAATTCCTGAGAAGGTCTGCAACATCCTTGATAATCTCATCACCTCTAAGATGTCCGAACTGGTCATTGATTACCTTGAAGTAGTCAATATCCACCATATAGATGTGGAAGGGCTTTTTCTCCTTTAATCTCTCCTCAATATAGTGTCTAATGTCCTCTCTCAGGGGGAGCCCTGTGAGGTCATCAAGATTACTTCTGTATCTCATAGTTTGGTGGTTCCCTTGTAATCACAACATCATGTGGATGGCTTTCCCTGAGGCCTGATGAGGTTATCCTTATAAACCTTGCCTTCTCCCTTAATTCCTTAAGATTCCTTGCACCAACATAACCCATTCCAGAACGAAGTCCACCTGTTAACTGGAATAGTATCTCATTCACAGGTCCTCTGTATGGAACCCTTGCCACAACCCCCTCTGGAACAAGTTTACCCTCCTGGAAGTATCTATCTTTACTTCCCTCTTTCATAGCCTCAATTGAACCCATACCCCTGTAAACCTTGAATCTCCTTCCCTCATAGATCACAGGTTCACCTGGTGATTCCTCAGTTCCTGCAAGGAGGCTTCCTATCATAACAGCATCAGCACCACCAGCAAGTGCCTTGGTTATATCTCCAGAGTACTTAATACCACCGTCAGCAATGATTGGGATTCCCTTTGATGCCTTTGAACACTCCATAACTGCTGTGAGTTGTGGAACACCAATACCTGCAATCACCCTTGTTGTGCATATTGAACCAGGTCCAATACCCACCTTTATACCATCAACACCAAGGTCAAGAAGGAATTCAACCGCCTCCCTTGTTGCAACATTTCCGACAACAATATCAACATCAAACCTATCCCTTAAAAGAATTGTGGTCTCTCTTACCTTCTCTGTATGTGCGTGTGCAGTATCAATAACAAGTGCATCCACACCACAGGACACCATCTCCTTTGCCCTGTCAAGTGTATCAGATGCCACACCCACTGCTCCAGCAACCCTCAATCTTCCGTTCCTGTCCTTTGTTGCATTGGGATAATTTATTTTTTTCAGGATGTCCTTTATCGTTATCAACCCAACCAGTTTTCCTCTCTCGTCAATAAGGGGGAGTTTCTCTATCTTCTTCTTACGGAAAATCTCCTTTGCCTCTTCAAGGGTAATCCCCCCCTTACCAGTCACAAGGTGTTCCCTTGATGTCATCACATTCACAACAGGAACATTTGGACTGTCTTCAAAGATTATATCCCTCTTGGTGAGCAGACCTATCAGCCTGTTTTCCTCATCCACAACAGGAAGGCCTGAAATATCATGCTTTGCCATAAGTTCCTTTGCCCTGGCAATAGTATCATTCTCCTTCAGAACAATCGGGTTCTGTATCATTCCAGACTCATACCTCTTCACCCTCTCAACTTCCTCTGCCTGTTTTTCAATGGGCATATTTTTGTGAATCACACCAATACCGCCCTGAACAGCCATTGCAATAGCCATCCTGCATTCTGTAACCGTATCCATTGCTGCAGAAACAATGGGTATTTTGAGTTCTATGTTCCTTGAAAACCTTGTGGATATATCAACCTGTGATGGTAAAACTTTAGAATGCCCAGGCACAAGTAGAACATCATCGTATGTGAGATATTCTTCAAACACCATTTCCTCCTTTGTATATTCCGTGGAAAGGGAAGAATACAGGTGCTGAAATCCAGATACCATCCTGGATTAAAACCTGATACTCACCTCCCCTTGTTTTGACCTTAAACTTTTCCTTTCCCATAACCTGTGAATACCAGTATCCAGCCGCACCAACACCACTTCCACATGAAAGGGTCTCATCCTCAACCCCTCTTTCATATGTCCTTATCTTTATTCCCTCATCCATCATCTCAATCCAGTCAACATTGTTTCCATTCTCAAGTGTTTTGGTGTATCTTCTCCCTTCTACCTTTACATCAACCCTTTCAAGGTTATCAACAGGTATCAAAAGATGGGGAACCCCCACCTGAATAATCAGTGGTTCTTCCATTATCACCATGGGGTCAGGAAGTTTTATAAACAGTGCCCCCTCTTTATTCAACTCAACCCTTCCAGCATCCGTGACTATAAAATCAACATTATCTCCCCTGTTAAGCAGTAAACTGGAAAGTGCAAGGGTTCCATTACCACAAAATTCGGCCTTCTTCCCATCAGGATTAAAAAATCTCATCCTGTTCTCTTCAAACAGAATGATTCCGTCCCCTCCAATACCAAAATGTCTGTCAAGCACAGAGGGAACAACATGAGGTTCTACATCCCCCTCCACAATCACAAAGTCATTTCCACACACAACAGCCTTAACAAAATTAAATTCAGACATGTGCAATCACACTTATTTCAATATCAACATCCTTTGGAAGTTTGTTCACACCAACCGTAACCCTTGCTGGATAAGGTTCAGCAAAAAAACTGCTGTAAACTTCATTCACAATGGGGAAGTCTTCCATATTAACCAGATATATGGTTGCCATGAGAACCTTATCCAGACCTGAACCTGCACTTTCAAGGATGTTTTTTATGTTCATCAGAACCTGCTCTGTGGCCTTTTTCACATCCCCCTTAATCACCTCTCCTGTATCAGGAACAATGGGAATCTGGCCTGAAACAAAAATCAGGTCATTATAGGATACACCTTGAGAATATGGGCCTATTGCAGATGGAGCCCTTCCTGTTTCAATCTTTTTCTTCATATCCACCTCCGTGTTCCAATAGTATATTAATG
>QNDZ01000123.1 GCA_003646055.1 bacterium | reverse complement strand
TTTTTGAGAGGTTGAGGGAGGAACTCAAGGGTGGAAAGACATTCAGGACTGCACTTGAGGCAGCCTATACAAGGGTGTTCACAACAATATTTGATGCCAATGCAACCACATTTATTGCAGCAATAATCCTTTACTGGTTTGGAACAGGCCCTGTTAAAGGATTTGCAGTCACTCTCTCCATAGGTCTTGTTGCCTCATTCTTCACAGCCCTGTTTGTTACAAGAACAGTGATGGAGACCATATCCCTGAAGAACATAAAGAGTTTGAAGATGCTACAGTTTTTCAAAAACGCAAACATAGATTTTCTCAGAAGAAGGAAGATTGCCTACTATGTTTCCCTGGGGCTAATCATCCTTTCAGTGGTCGCCCTTATGATTAACAAAGGTCCAAGGTATGGGGTTGACTTTACAGGTGGTTATCTTCTTGAAGTCTCATATGAAAAGAACGTGGATACAGAGGTGATAAGGAAGGCGTTGATGGATATAGGTTTCAAGGATGCAACCATCCAGAGATATACAGGAACCAATATTTTCTTGATCAAGGTTAAGGAGAGTGAACCAGAGGTTATGGATGAGATTAAGTCAACCCTAAAAAGCCTTGGTAAGGACAGCAAGGTTGAGTTCCCAAGAGAGGAACTGGTTGGACCTGCTGTGAGCAAGGGGCTTCAGGTAAGGGCACTTTGGGTTGTGTTCCTTGGTATGATAGGTATCCTTATATATGTAACAATAAGGTTCACATTCAGGTTTGGTGTGGCATCAGTGATTGCCCTTTTCCACGATGTCTTCATAACCCTTGGGATTATTACGCTCATGGGCAAGGAACTCACAATTCCGATGATAGCCGCATTACTCACAATACTTGGTTATTCAATAAATGACTCCATTGTTATATCAGACAGGATAAGGGAGAACCTGAAACTCATGAGAAGGGATAACTTTGACACCGTAGTGAACAGAAGTTTGAACAGTACACTTGGAAGGACCATAATAACTTCTCTCACAACCATCTTTGTTCTTCTTGCACTTTATCTCTTTGGAGGGAGGGTAATCCATGATTTCTCCTTTGCACTCCTTATAGGTGTTGTTGTGGGTACTTATTCCTCAATTTTTGTTGTTGCTTCCATTGTTGTTGACTGGGAGCATAAAAAACCAACAAGGAGAAAGTAAATGTCAGGAGAAAAACAGTTTGCCCCTGGAGAGGTTCTGTTCAGGGAGGGCGAGCCATCCAGGGAGGTCTTCCTGATCAAATCAGGAAGGGTTAAGATTACAAAAAAGGGTAGGTTTATAGCAGAACTTGGTCCAGGTGAGTTTCTTGGAGAGATGGGTGTTATAGACAGGAGACCAAGGTCAGCAACTGCTGAGGCCATTGAAAAGACCGTTGTCCATGTTCTTGATGCGGATACGTTGAGGAATAAGATGGAGGAAGAACCCATGATTGGCGCACTTATAAATACCCTTGTTAAGAGATTGAGGGATGCAGACAGGAGGCTTGCAGACCTATGATAAGGCTTGGTGTGAATATAGACCATGTTGCAACAATTCGTGAGGCAAGGAAGGTCGCATATCCTGAGCCTGTTGAGGCTGCATTGATTGCAGAATCTGCAGGTGCAGATGGTATAACCGTCCATCTGAGGGTGGATAGGAGGCATATCAAGGAGAGGGATGTTACGCTTCTCAAGGAAGTAGTGAAGACCCATCTGAATGTTGAATGTTCACTGGATAAAGGAATTCAGGATTTTATAAATCAGGTGAAACCACACTGGGTTTGCCTTGTACCTGAAAGACCAGAAGAGATTACAACCGAAGGTGGGCTTGACCTGAAGAAGTTCTTCAGCGAGGTAAAATCAGCAATAGAGAGGTTAAAATCAAATAATATAAAGGTTACCATATTTGTTGAACCTGATGTTGAGATGGCCTCCCTTGCCCTTGATGCAGGTGCAGATGCCATTGAGATAAATACAGGTAAATTCGCAGATACAGGTGATTTTGAATTACTCAAGGATATAGAGAAACTGGCAAGGAAGGCATCCTCACTCGGACTTGAGGTTCATGCAGGTCATGGTCTCCATCTCAGGAATGTGGGATACATTGCCTCAATCCATGAGATAGTTGAACTGAATATTGGACATGCAATTATTTCAAGGGCAGTTATGGTTGGATTGTTTGAGGCGGTCAGGGAAATGAAAGAGGTAATGCTGCTTGCAAGGGGTGAATAATGGAGAGGAATATTGGAAGGCTCAACTGGAAGGAGATTAAAAATCTTGTTCCCGAGCGGATAAACACCTGTATCCTTCCTGTTGGAACAATGGAGGCACATGGGGTTACTGCAACTGGAACAGACATAATCATCCCCCGTTATCTTTCAGATAAAATCGCAGAAAAATTTGATTTTCTCACTGCTCCAGAAATTCCCTATGGAATAACCCATTCATTGCTTCCATATCCAGGTTCAATCACAGTGGATGACAGGACATTTGAAGAGTATGTTCATGGGGTGCTAATTGGCTTAAAGAAAACAGGATTCAAAAGGGTAATAATCATGAATGGACATGGTGGGAACAATCAGGTGCTTGATGACCTTGCCTTTAGAATATACAGGGAAACAGGTCTTTTCTGTGCAGTGATTCACTGGTGGATATTGTGCAGTGAACTTACAAAAGAATTCTTTGGAGAAGCAGGTGCACATGCAGGTGTTGATGAGAATGGGATGATACTTGCCATTGCCCCTGAACTGGTGAAGGAGGAACTGCTTGAGGAAGATGATATATACCTCTACTCATCTGGATTGAGGGCAGTTCCCATTCCTGGCTCTGTTATAACCTACAAAAAGGGTGAAGGAAAACCCAGGTTTAACAGGGAGGAGGCAGTGAAGTTCTCAGAAAAGGTTGTTGATTGTATTGGCGAGCATATTACCAGGGTTTTAAAGGGATGGAACAAACTTGATGGATTATAATGAGGCAAAGGAATTCCTCAATAGATTGCTTGACAGGGAGAGGGCCGTAAGGCCCTCTTATCCTGATTCACTGGATGAGTATAGAGAATTTCTCAGAAGGATGGGCAACCCACATAATGGGTTAAAATCAATTCTCGTTGCAGGAACAAAGGGGAAGGGAAGCACTGCATTTTTTCTGTATGAGATATTAAGGAAACTTGGTTTCAAAACAGGGCTCTATACCTCTCCCCACCTTGTTGAGGTGAGGGAGAGGGTAAGGTTTAACGGGAGGTGTATAAGTGGAAGGGATTTTGGAAGAATTGTAGGGAAAATAGCACCACATGTTGAGTCTGTAGGATTCAGGAGCGTATTTGAAACCCTCACAACACTTGCATTTTTTTATTTCAGGGAAAGGGAAACAGACTACTCTGTTTTTGAGGTCGGTCTTGGTGGAAGGCTGGATGCCACGAATGTGGTTTCACCATGTGTTTCTGTGCTTACTGATATATCCTATGACCATACACATGTTCTGGGGAAAAGGTTGAGGGATATAACCCGTGAAAAACTGGGAATCACGAGAAAGAACATCCCGCTTGTGTCTCAGGCTCAATCACCAATGGTCAGAAGATATGTGAGGGAGTTTTTTCATGGTGATGTGTTCTTTGTTGGGAAAGACGAAAAGGTGGAGATAGAATCCATCAGCATGGATGGTGTGAAATTCATTTACAGGGGAGAGGAATTCTTTATCCCCATCCCTGGAGCCTACCAGGCAATGAATGCTGCTACTGCAATTGAAGTGGTAATAAGGATGGGGCTTGATTTTGATTATAAAAATGTAAAATCAGCATTGAAGAAGGCATTCTGGCCAGGACGGTTTCACATCATCTCAAAGAACCCATTGATTGTACTGGATGGTGCGCACAACTTGAAATCAACAAAGGTTCTTGTTGATAACTGGGAGCGGGTAACAGGAGAGAGTCCTGTTATTCTGTTTACTGCCATGAAGAGAAAGCCTTTAAAAAGGATGCTCCTTGAACTTAAACGGATAGCAGATGAATTTGTCTTCACCACCCTGCCCCTGAAAAGGGCACTTGGTATTGACCTTTTGAAGAAGAAGGGAGAAGAGGCTGGTTTGAAATCAAAAGGGTTTGGTTCTGTGAATGAGGCCTGGGCTTATGTAAAGAGCCTGAACAGACCAATTCTTGTTACCGGGTCTCTTTACCTTGTTGGTGAAGTTCTGAAAGAGGAGGGAGTTTCCCCGTGCAGGAACATTCAGAGGATTGACAGGTAGATAAAGGTCAATAATATGAGAGAAAAAAAGGAGGAACAATGTATCTTATAAATCTCGGAGATGTTGATTGGGATGTTTCCCAGGCAATTTACCATACCCTTGCAAGGTTGGGGATTGAGGCACTCGTTATATGCTCTCCCAAACAGCAGTATGTTTCAGTCGGCTATTTCCAGGATACGGAGAAGGAGGTTGACCTTGATTACCTTGAAAATGCTGGGCTTCCACTCATAAGAAGGGAGGTTGGTGGTGGAACCTGTCTCCTTGATAATGGCCAGATATTCTATCATGTTATCTGGGACAAAAATAACACATATTTCCCGAAGAAGTTTTCTGATATATACAGGATGCTTTCAATTCCACCCATTGAGACCTATGGGAAGTTTGGTATCAAAACAGATTTCAGGGAGGTGAACGATATAATAACAGCAGAGGGCAGGAAAATTGCAGGGCTTGGTGGTGCCAATATTGAGAATTCAATGGTCTTTGTGGGTTCAATTATCCTTGATTTTGACCATGATACAATGGCAAAGGTGATAAGGGTTCCTGACGAAAAATTCAGGGATAAGGTATTTAAAAACCTGAAGGAGTATGTTTCCAGTATGAAGAGGGAACTGGGGGATATCCCTCCAAGGAATGATGTTGTCAGGGTTTTGGTTGAAAACTTCCAGAAGACCCTTGGCAGGCTTGAACCCACTGAGATAAAGGAAGATACATTGAGGAAGGTCAAAGAGGTTGCAAATATTCTGGTGTCCCCTGAGTTTGTGTTCAGGCCAACAACAAAGAAACCTGACAGGGTGAAGATAAAATCAGGTGTTGAGTTGATATACACCTCACACAAGGCAAAGGGTGGCCTCATAAGAACAGCACAGGAGGTGGTTGAGGACATAATCAGGGACATCGGAATTACAGGTGATTTCACCATGAACCCCAAAGAGGGGATTGAAACAATTGAGGAAAGGGTGATAGATGCAAAGAGGGATAGGGGAAAGGTGCTTGAGAGAATAGGGGATGCCTATGATGAAGGTGAGATAGATGCCCCTGGCGTCTCACCAGAGGACTTTACTGAGGCGATAATCAAGGAAAACCCTGAAGGGCAGTGATGCTCATCCAGCTCTTCTGGGTTGGACTCCTCTTAATCCTTTCCAGGGTAGTAGCAGAATACACGGGCAGGGCAAAGATACCTCCTGTGATTGG
>QNDZ01000122.1 GCA_003646055.1 bacterium | reverse complement strand
GTTGTGCTGGGGAATTACCTTGCTGATGGTCTCAGGGCACATGTGGGTGATACTGTGGAGATTGCAGTCCCATTCGGTGGGATACCAACACCCTTTGGTATCCTTCCAAGGGCTGAAAGGTTTATTGTGAAGGGTATCTTTGATGTTGGTATGTATGAATTCAATGCAACCCTTGCCCTTGTATCCATTGAGAAGGCAAAGGGACTCCTTGGAAGGAGTGGTGTAACAGGTATAGAACTATCCATAAAGGACATCTACAAGGCACCTGAAGTTTCAAGAAAACTTGTCCTTCTGCTGGGTTATCCTTACAGGGTGAGGAACTGGATTGAGATGAACAGAAATCTATTTGCTGCCCTGAAACTTGAGAAGTTCGCCATGTTCATTATCCTTGCTTTAATTGTTGTTGTGGCTGCTTTCAACATAGCCAGCATCCTTATAATGATAGTGCTTGAGAAGACAAGGGAAATAGGAATACTAAGGGCAATGGGTGCAACGGGCAGGAAAATAATGAGGATTTTCATGATAGATGGACTCCTTGTTGGAGGTATAGGCACAACAACAGGGCTTATTATAGGGTATGTCCTTTGCTGGGCACTTGGAAAGTACAAGTTTATATCCCTTCCAGCAGACGTTTACTTCCTTGACAAACTCCCTGTAAAAATGCAACCCCTTGACTTTGTGATTGTAGGGGTTTCTGCAATCATAATATCCTTTCTTGCCACCATATACCCTGCATTGAGGGCATCAAAAATGGACCCTGTGGAGGCAATAAGGAATGAGTGAAATTTTAAGACTTGTGGATGTGAAAAAGAGTTTCATAACGGATGTGGAGAGAATAGATGTGCTTAAAGGTATAGACCTTACAATAAAAAGAGGGAAAAGAATATCAATAACAGGTCCGTCTGGTTCTGGAAAATCAACACTTCTGCATATAATGGGAGGGCTTGAGCATCCAAGTTCAGGCGATGTAATCTTTCAGGGTTCACCCCTTTACCAGAGGAGTGAAGAAGATATTTCATATATAAGGAATAGGTCATTTGGTTTTGTGTTCCAGTTCCACCATCTTTTACAGGATTTTACCGCCCTTGAAAATGTAATGATACCAGCACTTATTGCGGGTGAGGGATTGAAAACAGCAGAAGAAAAGGCAAAAGGCCTGCTGGAGAGGTTTGGGCTTGGTGGTAGATTGAATCACAAACCAGCAAAACTTTCAGGGGGAGAGAGGCAGAGGGTGGCAATAGCAAGGGCACTGATAAATTCGCCTGATGTTCTTTTCCTTGACGAACCCACAGGTAACCTTGACCCAGAACATTCTCAGGAGGTTCTTGATGTTATCAGAGCCCTGGAGGATGTGAGCATTGTTATTGTGACACATGATACTGGGGTTGCCAAATTATGTGAAAACAGGTATAATTTAAAAAACGGAATACTGGAGGAAGTATGAAATGCGATAGATGTGGTAAAAGGGAAGCAGAGTTCAATTACATAGAGATAGAGAGGGATGGTACAAGGAAGGAACATCACCTGTGCAGGAGATGTGCCATAGAAACTGGTATCCTCAAGGACCTATCCCATGACAGTCATGAGGGTAAAGAGGCACTCACTGTGTCCAACTGCCCTTCTTGTGGCATGAGTTTTGAGGATTTCAAGAGAGAGGAACTCTTTGGGTGCGCTGATTGTTATGATGCATTCAGACCAGCACTTTATGCCTACTTCAGGAAAATTCAGGGGAGTGAGAGATACAGGGGGAAGATACTTGCCCAGAATGAAAAGGTCCTTGCAATAAAGAAGAATTTAAGACTTTTGCGGAAGAAACTTGAAAAGTTTGTTGAAGAGGAGAAGTATGAGGAGGCAATCAAGATAAGGGATGAGATTGAAAGATATGAAGCGGAGCTCAAAAGTTATGAACAGGGATGATATGATTGAACTGATTCCTTCATTTTTGCAGAAACCCGGTAAGTACAGTGATATTGTCCTCTTCACAAAGGTTCAGTTGAGAAGGAATGTGAGGGAGTTTCTCTTCATACCAAAGGCTGATGATGATGAGAGAAAGGAGATACTCTCTTCAATCAGGGCAATGTATTCAGATATAAAGGGTTTTGAATACTCAGGCCTACAGAACATGGATGCTGGAGTGAGGATACTCCTCAGGGAGAAATTCATCCTTCCATCAAGTGCCACCAATGACCCATTTTTCAAGGGAATGTTTTATACAGAAGGGCTTGATAGGGTGATTATCATAGGTGACCAGGACCATGTGAAACTGATAGGTTTCATGCAGGGGCTTGCACCATCAGAGGCTTACACATCCATTGAGGAACTTGACATTATGCTCTCAAAGGAGATGGGGGTTGCATTTGATAAGGATTTCGGCTACCTCACTGCTTCCCCTCACTTTACAGGCACTGGGCTGACAATATCTGCCTATGTGCACCTTCCTGGTCTTGTGGTAACAGACAGGATTCGTGAGGTAAAGGATAGAACACTGAGGAGCAACGCAGGGATAAGGCCTGTTTATGAAACAGGAGGAAAGGTTCCTGGTGCACTCTTCATTATAGAGAACACAAAAACAATGAACCGTTCTGAGGAGGAACTGATTGATGAAATGAATACACTTGTTCAGGATGTGGTAAAACTTGAGTATGAAGCAAGGTCTTTTCTTATGGAAAAGGCAAGGATTGAGATAGAGGACAGAATCTGGAGGGCATACGGTGTGCTCAGGTATGCAATGTGTCTTGATGTTGAGGAGTTTTTGAACCTGATATCAGCAATCAGGATGGGAGCAGGATATGGAATACTCAAAGGTATGGATACAGGGGACCTGAACAGGTTACACATTGTTTGCCAGCCTGAGCACATCAGGACGTTGATTGATTTGACCTCTGAAGAAACCGATGAGTGTACAAAGAGGGCAGAACTTGTTCATTCCGCCCTGGGAGGTTGAAAATGTTTGAAAGAAAGGAATACACCCCGCAACTGAATAAGATTATCATAATTGCAGAGAGAGAGGCAAGGGCAAGGAATATGGATATTATAACCTCAGAATTGCTCCTGCTTGCCATAATCCAGGAGGGTCAAAACCTTGCACTCACAATACTTAAAGAAGCAGAGGTGGATATTCCCCAGTTGAGGAAGGTTCTTGAAGGATACATCATGAGGGATGAACTTGTGATGGCAGGCTCATCCCTTGATCTTTCAATGGATGCAAGGGTTAGCCTTGAGAATGCAAGAAAAGAGGCAATTGGATTTGGGGACAACCAGATAGGTGCTGAACACCTTCTCCTTGGTATCATTGCAAATCAGGATACACGTGCCTCTGAGATACTCCTTGAGGAGTACGACCTTGACCTGATGAGGGCAAGGAATATTCTTCTCAGCCTTGGAACAAAGGGAAGGAAGGTTAAGAAGGTAAGGCCTTCTGCATTGAATTTCTACACAAGAGACCTCACCCAGCTGGCAGAAGAGGGTAAACTTGACCCTATAATTGGAAGGGAAAAGGAGATTGAGAGGGTTATACAGATACTCTCAAGGAGGAAGAAGAATAATCCAGTTCTCATTGGAGAACCGGGGGTTGGTAAGACTGCCATTGTTGAAGGGCTTGCCCAGAAGATAGCAAGAAAGGATGTTCCTGACCCGCTGCTGAACAAAAGGGTGTTGAGCCTTGACCTTGCAGCAGTGATTGCAGGAACAAAATACAGGGGTCAGTTTGAGGAGAGGCTGAAGGCTATCCTCTCAGAGATACAGGAATCAAAAAACATAATAATGTTCATAGACGAACTCCATACAATTGTTGGGGCTGGTGCTGCTGAAGGGGCAATTGATGCCTCAAACATACTGAAACCAGCACTTGCAAGGGGTGAGATTCAATGTATTGGTGCAACAACCATGGAGGAGTACAGAAAATACATTGAAAAGGACGGGGCACTTGAGAGAAGATTCCAGATAATCATTGTCGACCCACCATCTGTTGAAGAAACCATTGACATACTGAAGGGCCTGAAACCTGCATATGAGGCACACCACAGGGTGAGATATACAGATGCTGCAATAGAGGCTGCTGCAAAACTTTCAGATAGATACATAAATGACAGATTCCTGCCGGATAAGGCAATTGATGTGATTGATGAAGCAGGTGCAAGGGTTAAACTCCAGAATTCAAGGATTCCTGAAGAGATACTTGAACTGGAGGATGAACTCAAGAAGATTAAAGAGGAACTTGAAGCAGCAAGGACAAGGGGTGATTTTGAAAAGGCAATAACATTGAGGGATAGGAAAGAAAAGCTGGATGAGGAACTAACAGAACACCTTGAGGAGTGGAAATCAAGCAGGACAGGTATTGTTGGTGAGGTGACAGAGGAGGATGTCAGGCATGTGATATCCATGTGGACAGGTATTCCCCTTGTGAAACTTGAGGAGAAGGAAACAGAAAAACTGCTGAGGATGGAGGAAGAATTAAAGAAGAGGATTGTGGGTCAGGACGAGGCAATAGAGGTTATCTCCAGGGCAATAAGAAGGGGCAGGACAGGGCTTAAGGACCCGAGAAAGCCCATTGGTTCCTTCCTGTTCCTCGGACCAACAGGTGTTGGTAAGACAGAACTTGCAAGGCAACTTGCACTATTCCTATTCAACAGTGAGAACTCACTTATAAGGCTTGATATGAGTGAATACATGGAGAAGTTCAATGTTTCAAAACTCATAGGTGCACCCCCTGGTTATGTTGGGTATGATGAAGGTGGACAACTCACAGAAAAAGTGAGGAGAAGGCCTTACAGCGTTGTGCTCCTTGATGAGATTGAGAAGGCGCATCCTGAGGTTTTCAACCTGCTTCTCCAGATACTTGATGATGGAAGCCTCACTGATGCATATGGAAGGAGGGTGAGTTTCAAGAACTGTGTTATTATTATGACTTCAAATATTGGAACACGGGAACTCATGAAGGGAACAGCAATGGGATTCAGGAAAGAGGACAGGGAGATTACATACCAGCAGATGAAGGAGTATCTCCTTGAAGAGGTGAAAAGGGTGTTCAATCCTGAATTTGTAAACAGGCTTGATGAGGTTGTTGTATTCAGGCAACTCGGGAAAGAGACAATGAAGAGGATAGTGGAGATTCTGTTTGAGGATATAAGGGAGAGGGTGAAGGAGAAGGGATTTGAGATTTCACTCACAGATGAGGCAAAGGAATTTATTATTGAGAAGGGGTTTGACCCTGAATATGGAGCAAGACCACTGCACAGGACATTCCAGAGATACCTTGAGGACCCACTTGCAGAAGAGATCCTCAAGGGCAAGTGGAAGTCTGGTATGAAGATTGTTGTTTCAAGAGAGGATGATAAATTGATATTCCTCTCCTCTGAGCCTATCTCCGTTGAGGTATGACAAAGATAGGCATTGTTCTCCATTCACACATACCCTATGTAATGGGGCATGGTGTGTGGCC
>QNDZ01000121.1 GCA_003646055.1 bacterium | reverse complement strand
ATGAGAGTGCTCTGAATTGTGCGAAAGAATTTAGAGGATGGATACAAAATGCAAGGGGTTATGGATGATAGGAATAATCAAGGTTGGGACAAGGAAAGGTTTCAGGGATGTGAGGGGGGAAGGGATAAGGGAGGATGCAAAACTTTTCAACATTGATACGGGCAGGGTTGATTTCTTTGATGTTTACTTTATAAAAGGGGATTTGAGTCAGGAGGAACTGGAGAGGATTGCCCTCAGTGTTGTTTCAGACCCTGTTGTGAATACTGTTGACACATCCCCTGATTTCAGTGGTGGATTCCTGATAAGTTACAGACCAGGTGTTTTTGATTCAGTGGGTGAGACAATAAAAGAGATAACCAGGATACTGAAAATCCCTGTTGAGAATGCAAGGAGTGGCAGGTTTATAAAGGTTGAGAAAACACTTGATGATAAACAGAGAAACATATTCCTCAACAGGGTTGTGATGAACCCTGTTGTTGAACAGGTGATAGATTCACCTGATGAGGTGTTCATCGAACCCCATGAGTATAAGTTCAGATTGATAAATGTCCCGATAATCAATGCAGATGATGAAAGGCTGATGGAGATTTCCAGGGAGGGCGTTCTTTCCCTGAACCTTGATGAGATGAGGAGGATACAGGAGTATTTCAGAGGGATAGGTAGGGAGCCAACGGATTGCGAACTTGAGACTATTGCCCAGACATGGAGTGAGCACTGCTATCACAAGACATTCAAATCCACTATTACCCACAATGGGAACAACATGGGAACATTGTTCTCATACATAAAGAGGGCAACGGAGGAGATAGATGCACCGTGGACACTGCTCACGTTTATTGATAATGCTGGTGCAATTGCCTTTGATGATAAGTATGCAGTTACCTTCAAGGTGGAAACCCATAATCACCCTTCAGCCATTGAGCCCTATGGTGGTGCAGGAACAGGGATTGGGGGCGTGATAAGGGATACACTCGGAACGGGAAAGGGTGCAAAGCCCGTTGCAAACACTGATGTTTTCTGCTTTGCCAATCCAGAGATGGAACTGGAGGATGTGCCATCAGGTGTTCTTCACCCGAGAAGGATTGTTCGTGGTGTTGTTTCAGGTGTAAGGGACTATGGTAATAGAATGGGAATTCCAACTGTGAATGGGGCTGTTTGTTTCAGTGACGACTTTCTCCATAACCCACTTGTCTTTGCAGGGAGCATCGGCGTAATTCCAAGGGAACAATTGAAGAAGGGGGTTAAACCAGGGTATAAAATTGTCCTTGTTGGTGGAAAAACTGGAAGGGATGGGATACATGGAGCAACATTCTCATCCATGGAGTTAACAGAGGAATCACTTGATGTGTCCATATCTGCTGTGCAGATTGGTAATCCCATTGAGGAGAAGAAGATGCTTGACTGCATTATAAAGGCAAGGGATATGGGGCTTATCCAGTCAATCACTGATTGTGGTGCAGGTGGACTGTCATCAGCAGTTGGGGAGATGGGTAAGGATACAGGTGCTAAGGTTTACCTTGAAAGGGTTCCTCTTAAGTATTCAGGATTATCATACACAGAAATCTGGATATCTGAGTCGCAGGAGAGGATGGTGATTGCGGTGAAAGAGGAAGACCTTGAAAGACTGCTGGAGGTATTCAGGGAGGAGGATGTTGAGGCGACTGTAATAGGTGAGTTTACAAACGACAAAAAACTTGTGCTTTATTATGATGGTAATGTGGTGTGTGATATTGACATGGATTTCCTCCATAACGGTGTACCTCTTTCTGAAAGGAAGATAACCATTCTGGATAGGATGGAGGATATTGATATCCCTGAACCGGACAATATGAATGATGTCTTCATGGGAGTAATCAGGATGCCTGATGTGGCAAGCAAGGAGTGGATTGTGAGGCAGTATGACCACGAGGTTCAGGGAGGAAGTGTATTGAAACCATTCATGGGCAGTCTTCCCTCTGATGGTGCTATCATAAGGCCTGTTCTTGAATCAGAGAGGGCAGTGGTGATAAGCAATGGAATAAATCCTCACTATGGTAAAATAGACCCTTACAGGATGGCTGCCTCTGTGATTGAGGAGGCATTGAGGAATCTTGTGAGTTGTGGAGGAAAACTTGAGAACACAGCAATCCTTGACAACTTTGCCTTTGGTGACACAGATGACCCTGTGATTCTTGGTGACCTTTTCCTCAGTGTTAAGGCCTGTTATGAATATGCAAAGATTTATGGTGTTCCTTATATTTCAGGCAAGGACAGCCTGCATAATAAGTACAGAATGGGTGATGGATTCAGGTCAATCCCACCAACACTCCTCATATCTGCAATTGGTGTTATAGAGGATTACAGACTTGGCATGACCTCGGAATTCAAAACACAAGGGAATCCAGTCTATCTGATCGGGGATACAAAGAAGGAACTTGGTGGAAGCCAGTACTTTCTCTACAGGGGAATAAGGGAGAGGGGTATTGTTCCAGAGGTTGATAAGGTTTTATCACCACGCGTTCTCCGTGCAGTGGCAGATGGGGTGAGAAAGGGATTCTTCAAGGCTGTTCACGATGTGTCCCAGGGAGGAATAGGGGCTGCAATTTCAGAGATGTGTTTTTACATGGGTGGAGAGTTCTCCTTTGAAACGGATATGAGACCTGACTACTTCCTTTTCAGTGAGTCCAACACAAGGTTTATTGTTGAGGTGGACATGGAAAAGGAGAATGAATTTCTGGAGTCCTTTAAGGGTATATATTTACAGAGGATAGGTGTTGTAGGTGGGAATGGAAGGCTGATAATAGATGTGAATGGTGAAAGAGTAATTGACCTTGACATAGACCATGTTTACACTGCTTTCAGTGGAGGGATAAAATGGTGAAGGCATTGATATTGAGAGGTCCCGGCACAAACTGTGATGTTGAGACTGCTCATGCACTGAAGACTGCTGGTGCAAATGTAGAGGATGTTTACATCAAGAAACTTATGGAGAGTCCTGAAATTCTCAAGGATTTCAACATCTTTGTTATACCAGGTGGATTCACCTATGGTGATGACCTTGGTGCGGGTAAGGTGATGGCCATAGAGATTGAGAAGTTTCTTTTTGATGAGTTGAAAAGATTTGTTGATAGAGGCGGGCTTGTTCTCGGTATCTGTAATGGGTTCCAGATACTTGTTAAATCTGGTATCCTTCCCTTCCTTGACGGTAAACAGCACCTTACATTGACCATGAATACACGGGGTATGTTCATTGATACCTGGATTGAACTTGAAACCTCCAACAGGTGTGTATTTCTAAAGGGGATTAAAAACATCAGTCTTCCCGTTGCGAACGCTGAGGGCAGGGTTGTGTTTATGGATGAAGAAGTGCAGGAAAAGGTTGTGAATGAGGGTTATGCATGTCTTTTCTACAGAAGTTTTGACCCATCGGATTCAGCACTCCATATTGCAGGGATGACCGATGAAACGGGAAGGGTTCTTGGTATGATGCCCCATCCAGAGCGGAACATGTTCAGGCATTCCCATCCAGAGTGGAAACGGGGAAGGGAAGGTGGGGATGGACTCAGGATATTTATAAATGCAGTGGAGTACTTCAGGTGATACTTCTCATTATATCATTTGCTGTATCAGGATATGTAATGGATAAGGATACAGGTGAGCCACTCCCCTTTGCCAATATCATGGTAAAGGGGAGCGATATTGGTGTGGCAGCGAATGAGAGAGGATATTTTTATCTCAGGCTTCCATCAGCAGGGGAATATACACTGAAGGTGAGTTTCATTGGATACAGGGATTGGGAGAAGACCATCAGAATGGTTTCAGATACAACCCTGAATATAAACATTGAACTTGCTTCTGAACCCATATATCTCAAAGGTGTAAAAATAACTGCATCAAGAAGGGATTTTGAAAAGGCGGTTGACTTGAGCAGGATTACCATTACACCTTCAGAGATAAGGTACCTCCCCTCGTTCTTTGAGGCAGATGTGTTCAGGTCAATTCAGATTTTGCCAGGTGTTGTCACAATGCATGACCTTTCAAACAAACTATACATAAGGGGGGGTAGCCCTGATGAGGTATATGTATCCCTTGACCATATCACAGTATATAATCCCACATCACATCTCTTTGGACTGTTCTCCATGTTCAATCCAGACATTGTGAAGAATATAGAGGTCTATACAGGTGGGTATCCTGCAATGTATGGTGGAAGGCTTTCAGGAGTTATATCAATACTTACAAAGGATGGGAACAAAAATCAGTACCAGTTGAACCTGTCAACAGGGCTTATAAGCACCATACTTACACTACAGGGACCTGCTCCCTGGGGAACCTTCTTTTTTAGTGGAAGAAGGACATACTTTGACCTACTTGTCTGGATGTATGGGAAATTAGGGCATCAGGATATATCCCTTCCGTATTATTTTTATGACCTGATTGGTAAAACAACCATTGACAGGTGGAAGGACACAAAGATTTCTGGAACATTTATGCAGGGTATGGATGTTTTTGATTTCAGTGTTGAGGGGAGTGATGACAGGATACTGTTGAAATGGGGCAATACTGGTGAGGTGTTCAGGATTGAAAGGGCACAGGGAAATCTCTTTTTCAACACGTATCTCTCCCATACCATATTTAACACAGACTTCAGGATACCAGCAGACACAATCTACAGTTCACAGGGAATAGAGAATTACTCTGTTATCCAGTATGTTGACTTTTTTCTGGGAGAGGATAGCAAGATACAGATGGGTATTGAGAGGAACAAGATTCTCTTCCACGACAAACTGGGTGTTCCTGATACATCCATTGCCTATTCAACCAGCGACCTGATTGTTCCCTATGAGGGTTTTGTGAACCTTGAGGCATCTCCTGGACCCATATGGAGATTCAATCTTGGATTAAGAGGGCTCTATCTTTCGGATAATTTTTATGTTGAACCCAGGGCAGGTGTGAAGTACAGGCTTGATGAGAACACAAACCTCCTTCTCTCAGGAGGAATATACCACCAGTATATTGCAACATTGAATAGCCAGGAGTCCTACTTTTCTCTGTTCGATTTCTGGACACCCATAAAGAGCGAACTTCCCTGGTCATGGCATGTTATAGGTGGGTATGAGAAGTGGCTTGGGGATGGTGAGAATCTGAGGATTGAGGCATATTATAAGAAGTATGAGAGGGTTCTTATCCCCGGTGAGTTTTTTGAATTCTTCAGTATTCCCGCTGAATCCCTGAAAAGAGGAAGTGGATACGCCATAGGTGTGGAGTTTTTGCTCAAACAGAAGATAAAAAATTTCTCTTTGTGGCTCTCCTACGGCTTTGGTATAACAAAGAGGAGGATTGATACGCTTGTATATTCACCCAGATACGACAGGAGGCATAATCTGAACCTATTTCTTGGCTATTCATCAGGAGCAAAACATGCGTTACTCAAAGGGCTTACTGTATCCATGCGGTTTTCATTT
>QNDZ01000120.1 GCA_003646055.1 bacterium | reverse complement strand
TATCCGCCACCACCAGGTGTGGCAGCAGGTGTTTCTTTCTTCTCAGGAATCTCAGCAATGAGTGCCTCTGTTGTGATAAGCAGGGCAGCAACACTTGCAGCATTCTGGAGTGCACTTCTTGCAACCTTTGTTGGGTCAATGATACCAGCCTTCACAAGGTCTTCTATCTGCCCTGTCTGTGCATTGTACCCAACATTGCCCTCTGCACCCATTACCTTCTCCACTATGATAGCACCCTCATCACCTGCATTCAGGGCTATCCACTTAAGGGGCTCCTGTATTGCCTTCATCACTATTTCACATCCGATTTTCTCATCACCCTCAAGTTTCTCTGCGAGTTTTTCAAGTTTTGGGATTGCCCTGATAAATGCAGTTCCACCACCTGGAATGATTCCCTCTTCAACAGCAGCCTTGGTGGCATGAAGTGCATCCTCTACCCTTGCCTTCTTCTCTTTCATCTCCACCTCGGTGGCAGCACCAACCCTGATAACAGCAACACCACCGGAGAGTTTTGCAAGCCTTTCCTGGAGTTTCTCCCTGTCATAATCAGAGGTTGTCTCCTCTATCTGTGCCTTTATCTGCTTTATCCTTGCCTCTATATCCTCTTTCTTGCCCATACCATCAATGATGGTGGTATTATCCTTGTCAATCCTCACCTTCTTGGCACGGCCAAGGTCACTGAGCTGTGCATTCTCAAGTTTCATTCCTGCTTCCTCAGATATCACATTGCCACCTGTGAGGATTGCAATGTCCTTGAGCATCTCTTTTCTCCTGTCCCCATAACCAGGAGCCTTGACTGCAGCACACTGTAATGTGCCACGCAGTTTATTCAGAACCAATGTGGCAAGCGCTTCACCCTCTACATCCTCTGCTATGATGAGGAGTGGTTTACCCATCTGCGCAATCTTTTCAAGAAGGGGCAGCAGGTCCCTCATTGAGGATATCTTTTTGTCGTGAATCAGGATGTAAACATCGTCAAGTTCTACTTCCATCTTCTCAGGATTTGTTACAAAATAGGGAGATATGTAACCCCTGTCAAACTGCATACCTTCAACCAGTTCAAGCTCTGTTTTCAGACCCTTACCTTCTTCAGCAGTAATAACACCATCCTTCCCAACCTTGTCCATTGCCTCAGCAATGATCTCACCAATCTCCTTATCATTGTTGGCAGAGATGGTGGCAATCTGCTCTATTTCCTTCTTGTCCTTCACCTCATCAGAGATACTCTTCAGGAATTCAACCACCTCGTCCACCGCCTTTTCAATTCCCCTCTTCAGTGCCATTGCATTTGCACCCGCAGTCACATTCTTCATCCCCTCTTTGAATATTGCCTCAGCAAGCACAGTGGCAGTTGTGGTTCCGTCACCAGCCACATCACTGGTCTTGGATGCCACCTCTCTCACCATTTGTGCTCCCATATTCTCAAAGGGGTCTTTTAATTCAATCTCTTTTGCCACTGTAACACCGTCTTTTGTTACAGTGGGTGCTCCCCATTTTTTCTCAATGGCTACATTCCTTCCCTTGGGACCGAGAGTAACCTTCACTGCTGATGCAAGTTTTGTAACGCCTTCAAGTATCAGTCTTCTTGCTTCCTCAGCGTACTTTATATCCTTTGCTGCCATAGTTCACCTCCTTATTTTACTATTGCCAGAATGTCATCCTCATTCAGGATGAGATACTCCTCTCCATCAATCTCCACCTCTGTGCCTGCATACTTTCCAAAAATCACCTTGTCACCCTTCTTCACTGGTAGAGGTTCATCGTCCTTTGGGACATCGGCGACCTCAATCACTTCACCCATCTGAGGTTTTTCTTTTGCAGTGTCAGGGATAATGATGTTCCCTACCTTCTTCTCCTCTTCCTCAATCCTCTTTACAAGTACCCTTCTTCCAACTGGTTTGACAGTCATATACACCTCCTTTTTATTGTTTACCCTGAAACACTAATATAATTAACTCAAGTTTCAGATATGTCAAGACCTGAAAAATAAAATTTTGAAAAGAAGTAACGCTTTAATATTCAAGGAATTAAAGGATATTATAGGAAAATTTATTACAAAAAAAACAAAAAATGACTTTGGGTTTATTGGTTAATAGTAATTGAGGATTTTTTTGGGGGTTGTCTATTCTTGACTTTTTCTGAAAGGAAGGGTATTATTACCCTTATGAAAAAGGTTTTTATTGTTGGGATTGATGGAGCCACTTTTGACCTTATAAGGCCCTGGGTGAAACAGGGGTATCTTCCCAATTTTAAAAGATTTATGGAGAATGGAACCACAGGGTATCTCAGGACAACCATTCCTCCTTTGACACCTTCTGCATGGACATCATTTATGACAGGACTCACACCTGAAAGGCACGGGGTCTTTGACTTTTATTATCTTGGAGAGGATTTCAAAATAAAGGTTTCCACAAAAGCAAAGGGTGTTAAATCTATCTGGAGGATACTCTCCGCCAGTAATAAGAAGGTAATAAGTATTGCTGTTCCCATGACATATCCACCTGAACCTGTTAATGGAATAATGATAGGGGACTTCTTCACCCCGTCACTTGATTCCCGTTTCACCTATCCACCAGACTTCAAGGAGACTCTTTTGAAGAATATCCCTGATTATAAACTGATTGAGGACTGGAAATATACAGACAGGGATGAGGACAGGGAGAGGTACAGGGATGCAATATTTGACCTCCTTGATGTGCAGTTCAGGACAACGGTATTTCTCATGGAGAAGTATCCCTGGGATGTGATGATGACAACATTCCTTGCCACGGACCACAGTCAGCATTACTACTGGAAATTTATGGATGAAAAACACCCTGATTTTGACAGAAGAGGGGCAGTGCGTTTTGGGAGTGTTATTCTTGATGTGTATAAAAAGGTTGATGAGTATCTTGGATACTTTATGGATACGCTCAAGGATACCACAATTGTCTTTATGTCCGACCATGGTGCAGGCCCCTTATATGGAACCGTTTACATGAACAACTTCCTCAGAAGGTATGGGTTTTTGAAGTTGAAATCCAATTTCAGGGTGGGTTGGAAAAGGTTCCTTTATGGGCTTGGCATAACCCCGGAATCAATGGCAAGGACTGCTGCAAGGCTTGGCTTGTCAAAGAAACTTGCAGGTGTGAGCCTTGGTGGCAGGAAGAAACTTGCAAACAGGATTGGCATCACATTTGGGGATGTGGACTGGAGAAAGACATACGCCTATTCATTCGGTTATTACAGCCCCATTTACATCAATTCAAAACTCCGTTCAGAAAATGGTGTTTTAAGCAGGGAAGACCACAAAAAGGTTGAGGAGGAGATTGTTTCACTCCTGAAGGAACTGAAAGACCCATATACAGGAGGCCGTCTTATAACAAGCATCTGGAGGAGGGAGGAACTCTATCCAGGTCCGATAAATCCTTATATACCGGATATCATCCTCTCAATGGGTGACTTTGGATACACGGGTAGTACGTTCCCCTTCCCTTCCAGAAGGATTGTATCAAAATCAATGACATACAAGTCAGGAGACCACAGGATAAACGGTGTGTTTGGAATCATGGGTGAAGGTATAAAGCAGGGACTTTGGTATGAAGGAGCGAGAATAATTGATATTACACCCACAATACTTGAGTATCTTGGTATAAAAACCGATGTAAATTTCAGTGGAAGTGTATTGAAAATCTTTGAGGGAGGAGAGAATGAAAAAATATCGTGATATTTATGCCTTTTTGTTCTATTTCATCCTTGGGATTGTTTATTTTGGCAAGGTTCTCTTTGGTAAAGGGATGTTGTTTGGTACAGACTGGTTGCTTGGTGCATATGCAAACCAGTCCTGGATGGCACAGTTTGTTAAAACCTATCATGAGTTTGCCTACTGGAACCCGTATATCTTCTGTGGTTATCCAACAGTGGCCTCATTCTTTGGTGAGATGTTCACCCCGGTTCTCTTTATGAGATTGTTTGTCCCGACCCATATCACCTTTGCCTGGTTGTTTGCAAGCATGACATTTGTTGGCTCATTTGGTATGTATCTGTTTCTCAAGGAGATTGGTATAAGACCCATATACAGAATTCTTGGGGGACTTGTGTACGGATGGTCTGGTTTCTTCCTGTCCACTGTTTATGCAGGACACCATTCAAGAATGGTCAGCGCAGAGTTGTTCCCCTTGATTATGTATTTGATCCTCGCAGGAATGAACAGAAAATCAATAAGGTATTTTATACTTGCGGGTGGAACAGGTGGACTTGCCCTGCTTATGGGACACTTCCAGATGACCTATTACATGGTTCCCACTGCACTTGCATTTGTTATATACATCTTTGTTATAAACAGGAAGGACTATAAAAGGGAGGAACTGAAGAGGATTGGGATTGGTCTTGGACTCACACTCCTGATAGGTTTCCTCATGTATTCCTTTTATATTTTCCCTGTTCTGAAGAACATGCCCTATGCATCAAGGGGTGCAACACGTGGATATGAGTTTGCGACATCCTGGTCAATGCCACCTGAAGAAACCCTTAATCTCATAACCCCTCACTTTTCTGGTCTTCTTGATAACTACTGGGGAAGAAACTACTTTAAACTCCATACAGAATTTGCTGGCATCCTTGTTCTCCTGCTTTTCTTTGGTGGAGCAATACTTGAATACAGGAGAAGATGGGTTAAGTTCTTCCTCTGGGTGCTTGGTGTTACACTTATCTTTGCATGGGGTGGTCATACATTCTTCTTCAGGATATTTTACTACCTTCTGCCCGGCATAAAAAAATTCCGTGCCCCGAACATGATTTTCTATCAATGTGTTTTTTCAATGGTGGTGATTGGATTTATTTTTCTTGAACACATAAAATGGGATAAGCGGCTGAGAAATTATCTGATTGGGTTTACTGGGTTTCTTTTCTTAATGGCAATAATCTTCTCAATAGGCAGGTCAGGGTTCATCAGCAGTTTTTCATCCTTCATCTCCTCTAAACTTGCAAGGACTTACTCGCAGCAGCTTATCATGCAGAAAATCTCTGCATTGAGGCAGAACTATTCCCATTTAATAAAGGGCTTATGGCTCTCCCTGCTCTTTGGGCTTCTCTATGCAGGAATAATCATCGGGATTTTACAGAGAAGGTTGAAGGGATGGATGGGCGTGAGCATTATGGGTATCCTCTTTTTACTTGAGATGTGGCCTGTTGAGAGAAGGTTTGTGAAGATAGTTCCCACACCTGATGTGTACTTTGCACCGGATGAGGTTGTGAACTTCATAAAACTGGACACGGGAAAGTTCAGGGTATTTCCCTTGAGATACCAGCATGATAAAGACGGGATGCTCATGATAAATGGGATTGAGAACATTGGTGGATATGGTGGCAACCCACCAAAACTGTACCAGAAATACATTGGAGCAGAGAAAACGGTTCTGTTCCAGCCCATGGCACTGATAAGGAATCCACACCTTATTGACCTTCT
>QNDZ01000119.1 GCA_003646055.1 bacterium | reverse complement strand
TACTCTGTTGCATTGTAATAGTCTTCACCAGAGTCATCAAAGAGAAATCCGGCAGAGAACCAGTAGGATGTTCCCTGTGCATAGGTTCCAGCATAGTAAGAGTCATTACCAGAGACGTCGTATAATAGTCCAATACCACCACCAAAGTCAGGTCTTTCACCAATACTGAATCCCTGGGAAAGTGACTGATAGGTTTCTGGAAGCAGGGGCTTATGCAGATAGAACCCACCTGCATAATAAACATCATTACCCTCTCCATCGTAAAGCACACCTTCTCCATAGACACCTGCAAACCCTTCAGAGAAGAGGAATCCAGAATAGATGTCACTCCCTGACCTGTCGTAGAGAATTCCTGTTCCCATGAAACCTGCTCCGCAGCACATAATCCCGGCCCTGAAGTTGTCATTACCTGTTGAATCAAAAACCAGACCTGTTCCCATGAATCCTGCTCCAATTGAAATATGATGGGAGAAGTAGTTATCATTCCCTCCAAGGTCAAATACAATCCCTGTTCCGCAAACACCTCCACCTGGTCCCACGTATCCACTATCTGAATAGGTATCATTCCCATCAAGGTCTATGATAATCTGGACAGGGGTTGTTTTATGGAGGACAGCACCCTTTAATCTGTAAATGTCATCCCCATCCGCGTCTATAATCAAAAGGTAGTTTCCTTCATATACATTGTTTCCATGACCACCAACAGAAATTTTCCCAAGTGGAGTATCAAGGGAGAATGATGTATCAGGGGGATTATTCAGGAGTCTCCTTGAAAGATTATAAACAATGGAGATAAGTTGTGCATTCAGTGAGTAGAGTTTACCAATATTTAGAGACTTATACCATTCCAGGAGTGTATCCGTGGATGTTTTTATTGTGGTGTCTGGTGTGAATCCAAACTCTTTACCAATATCACCAGGAGATGGCTGGGTGGTATCCTCGTCTGTGAATTTTTTCTGGATGGCGTATAAAATCCTTTCAATCCTTTTTTCATCCACAGGTTTGTATATATCCTTTATTTGAGTGGTAATCTTCTTGATTTCTTCAATATCTTTTTTCAGGTCGGGTTTCTCTCCTGGAACTCTGATTTTATAGCCCTGGTCTGCTGCACTGGATATATATGCAGTCACCACACCTGTTTTTAAGTCTCTCTTTTTCTTCTGCTCCCATTCATAGGCATACAGTGGTTTTCCCATAAAACTTCTCACAATGGGGAGGTAATCCTTTGTATAAAGGCTCCACTCCAGTTTCTCATAACCAAGCCCATGTATATCTGTCCCCATTGCATTAAGAACCTCTGAAAGAGAACTTTGATACGGGAATAAAACAAGGAGTAAAATCATCTCAAACCTTCCTTAATACAGATTGTTTCTTGCCTTCAATGGTTATCTCTTTATCCCTTCTGTCGTCTATCTTGATAACAGTTACAACCCTTTTCACTCCTTGATTGAAGGGTGACTCATGAACCTTTCTTGCTATATCAAATAGTCTGTCAATATCCCCCTCAATAACTGTTGCAGTGGGGGTGAGTTCAAACTTCAGGCCAGAATCCCTGATTATCCTGTATGCCTCGGCAACAAACTCACTTGCAGATGTTGTCCCTGTTCCAAGGGGTATGATTGTTATTTCAAGCATGGCCATTTCTACCTCCTATTTTTTGAATACAATCCATCTTTGAGGTATCTTTGCCATATTCATTATACATTCCCTGTATTCCTGATACCTGGAGGAGAGTACAAAGTCTGTTTTCTCCACATATTCATCTGTATAAATGAGTTTTCTTTTTATCCTGTCGTATGTTGAATAAAATGATGATACAGGGGAATCGTACTTTATATTTTCAGGATATGCATGTATACGATACCCCTTTGGAGGCAAAATTTCAATCTCGGTCCTTGAAACTCCAGATGTTTTCAGATATATGGGATAGTTTCTTTCTGGCATACCCACATAGTATGCACTGTATAAAATACCCGGGGTCTTTAGCAGAAGGAACTTTCCCTCCACTGTACCAAGTTTATCAACCGTGTATTCTGTGTTAATCACAATGCTGTCGCAGAGGTCATTTAGATGTTCTATACTGAACCTTTTAAGTTCTGCATTGGGGAATTGGTTGCCTATCATGCCCTCAATCTGTTTTCTCCTCTCCTCCTCCTGTAGATACTTCCATGTTCTTATACTCAAAAGTTTCTTCCCCCTGTATATCCACCTGTCTTTGATAAGTGCATCCCCATTTTTATAGAGTTTTACACTTCTTTTGATTATCTCTGATTCCTTTTCAGGCTCAAGTAGCGGGGTTTTTAAAATTGCACCTGATGAAAGTGAGAGTGCATAAACACCCTGATATTCAGGTCTTATATATCCAGGAGGAATAATCTCGTAAGTGGGGTCGTACCAGACAGAATCACACCGCACAAGTGCTCCATCAAACTGGAGAAGTGACGGTGTGTTTACAGAAACCATTCCCCTCTCCTTTGAACGGACGAGAATGAGTTCAACATGGTGTTTATTTTTATTAATAAGTGTGTAGAGAAGGTATGCTTTTTCAAGTGAGTTCCCTGTTTTTGTCTTCAGGATTTCTTCAGCCTTTCTGGGAAAGATACTGGAGCCAGATGATGGTACATCTATGTATTTTATTGTCTTCAAGACCAGTTTATATGCACTGTCTGGTGAGAGTGTTCCTTTGACTGAAAGGAGGTCTTTGTATTCTTCAACAATGTCATTCCATGAGGATTTAAGCCCTGCAACTACCCTTGGAAAGAGATAAACAGGTGGGGGACACATAATCTCCCTTAAAAGGGGTGGTATTCTTTTCACATGCCATACATAGGTTGTGTTCTTCCCCTGTTTTTTCACCTCTGGCTCTGTCATACCGTACACAGAGTATGCAACATCAAAATCCGAGGGGAACTCCACAATAAAATATGCATCTGCAGTAGGCCCATTGTCTCCAATATACTCATCCATCACGAAGGGGTTCTCCTTTGTTATCTTTCCCCTGATGCTTATTTCCCAGTCAAGAATATTACCAGGCTTTACCTCAGGCATTGCAAACTTTCTCTCATGCATGTTCTCGTGCTCTGGATACCTTGAGTATATGGAGGCATCCTCAATGGCGATCTCCCTCAGATTTAAGACCTTTCCATCACCTGTTACTGTCCTGGCAAAGTCAATCTGGAGTTTTTCGTTTTTCCATCTGTACAGTTTCGATATATTACCTGCATTCCTTCCACGCTCGTCTGTGATACCCCTTATGTATCTTTCGGTATAGACATATGTGGAGTCCCTGTTTATCTTCAGTTTCTTTTCAACATAGATATTTACATAGCCCATGCCTCTGAAATCAGACAGGGGAAATTTCAGGGCATCAAGAAGGGTTTTGTCTGTAATGTCTGATACTGATTTCCAGTTATATCCCTGCCTTTTTCTTGCAAGGTCAACTGAGAGAATTTTTGACAGGGGCATGGCGGTTTCACCTTTTTCAGTGATGAATATCAGGAATGTATCTTTTGTCCCTATCACCTCACAATGATACTCTTCTCCATTTTTGAGATAAACCATATCATTGAAAGCATGTGGTGCCTTCTTAACAAAGGGCATTGTACAGGATGATATAAGTGCTATTGCTATAAGAAGTAATTTTTTCATTCCTCACCTCCTGTGGAAATAATAACAGGCATTTTTACAAATTTAAGCATGGCGTTCATATATCTTCTGTATTTTTTATAGTGCTCAACAGGAATCTTCCTTCCGTACCTCCTGAAGTCATCCTTGAATAAAAGTGTGTCACCTTTAATCTGGTAGTATCCTGAATATTCATACTCGTGATACTTCACCTTCCTCTTCTCAGGGACATACTCCACCTTCCAATTTTTCGGGAGGATTATTTTAAAGGTATGTTTTATCTCCTCTGATGTCATATATACAAGTGGATACCTTCTATCAGAAAGGGCAAGTTCCCTTCTTGTGTATCTTCTGTCTATCTCGGGAAGTTTCAGGATGTATAAGTCTCCTGCTTTTTCAAGAAAATTGGGGAGTCTGTAACGTATGTGCATGATAAGAGGTTTTGAGATATCTTCAAGGTTTTCAAGGTTGTATTCAAGGAGTTGTGCATCAGGGGATACATCACTCACCATCCTTGTGAATGTCATTTTTCTCTCCCTCTCCTTCAGCCTTATCCAGTATCCCCTTATCCCTGCCTCATAGTCACCAGTGTATCTTGAAGTGAATGAAACATCTGCAGTTCCGTCCGGGGTGATAAATATTTTATAGGTATAGTTTCTCAAGTTCATATCAGGGGGAGGTACCTTTATAAAATCAATTTTCTTCTTCATTGCACAGATTGCATGCATCCCATGGTCCATTGATGCAAAGGATGGATATCTTGAATAAGTGGAAACAGGGTCAAGGAAATAGGGGGGTCCATTTTCAGGGAATACTTCAACAATGGCATGGTTCCCCCAGAATGAGGGTATCTCCTTAACAAGGTCAGGCCCATCATTGGTATGGAGGTAAACAGGATAACATTCTATACCAACGGCCTTCAGAAGAGTTGAAAATAGTATTGCCTTGTCAGTGCAGTCCCCATATCCATTCTTCAGTGTTACATCCGCCCTGTGCCCTGATACACCACTTGAAGCAGAACCCTTTATTGAGATATACCTGATGTTCTGCTGAACCCAGTGATAGAGCCTTGCAGTTTTTTCCTCATGTGTGGTTGCACCATTTGTGAGACTGTCTGCAAGGACTTTTATTTCTGGTGTGACAATCATCCTGTTTTTCTGGAAGTTTGAATACCAGTTGAAGAGATAATCCCAGTCCTTCATAACACCTGCAACAAGCCTCGGAAGATATTCCTCTTTGGGAGGCATGTATATCTCTTCAACAGGGGGAATTGCATCATGGTTTACAAAGGTATAAATCATACCAGAGTCTGTTTGAGTAGAATCCACCTTCACGTCCGGAGCATTAAAGAGTTTGTAATAAAGTTTTTTCCCTTCAGGAAGGATTATTTTTATCCTTGAGAATACAACAGGGTCGTCACTTCCAAAGTACCAGTTGGGATTAAAGACATTCCTGTCCCATGGATTGAATATTTCCTCTGTATATTCATACTCAACAATGTCTCCAACCTCAACTGATGGGAAGGTGAATGTAACAATCTTTCCCTTACCAAAGAATTCCATTCCCTGCCGTGGTTTTGTTACCGTGATTTTGTTCAGGTCAAGGGGTATTGTTCTGCCATTGGGCTTAATCACCCTTGCTGAAATTATCTTCAATCTCTCTGCATCCTCATCAAAGTATCTTACGAATGTTCCCCAGTTTCTTCGTGTGTCCTTCAGGATGAGCCCTGCGAAATGGTATCTGTAAGACCTTGTGCCATCAGGAAGCAGGTTGTAAATCCCATCGTCAATAAGTACGACACCCTCGTAATCACCATATTTTTTCCTTGCCTCTTCAGCCTCCTGCAG
>QNDZ01000118.1 GCA_003646055.1 bacterium | reverse complement strand
TCTATTCTTCCTTGACTATTATGCTGGTCATACAATAGACAACAGGGTTTTACTACCGTTTATAAAAGGTGCAACAGATGCCTGCAGGGAGAACGGGGTTGTGCTTATTGGTGGAGAAACAGCCCAGTTACCAGATCTTTACAAAGAAGGTGATTTTGATATTGCAGGTTTCATTGTAGGTTATGTTGAGGGCAGGATTATTGATGGAAAGGAGATAAAATCAGGTGATAAGGTATATGGACTTCCTTCCTCAGGCCTCCATACAAATGGTTATACACTTGCAAGGAAGGTTTGTTTTGAGATAAAGGGATTCACACCAGATACATATATACAGGAACTTGGGGAAAGTATAGGGGAGGCACTTCTCAGGCCCCATGTTTCCTATCTTAAGTTCATAAAACCACACATCAAAGAGATTAAAGGGCTTGCGCATATCACAGGTGGAGGTTTTGAGGGTAATATATCAAGGGTTTTGCCAGAGGATGTTGATTGTGTGATTGACACAGGGACATGGGAAGTTCCAGTTCTTTTTAAACTCCTCCAGGAATGGGGGGATATACCTGACAGTGAGATGTACAGGACATTCAATATGGGAATAGGAATGGTTGTGATTGGGCACAGGGTTGAAGGTAGTATTGAGATTGGTGAGATAGTTGAAGGTAAGGGGAGGGTAAAACTTGAAGGTATCAGAGATAGTTGATTTTCTTTCATACGCCGGGCGTTTGAAAGGATTGAAAAGAACAGGTTGGGTTCTGAGGGGTGTGCCTGAACCTGAGACAGTTGCGGAGCACACATATAGAACTGCACTCATTTCCTATCTCCTTGCAACCCTGATTGGAAATGTGGACAGGGAGAAGGTTTTAAGGATTGCCCTTGTCCATGACCTTGCAGAAGGGTTGATTGGGGATCTGCCACTTGAGGCAAAAAGGTATGCAAAGATAGATGAAATCAGTGCCTTCAATGATATACCAGGTTTACCAGAGGAATTTCTAAATGATTTTAAGGAGTTTCAGGAGAGAAGTACGGAGGAGGCCATGATTGTGAGGGCAGCAGACAAGATAGACCTTCTGCTCCAGGTACTTGATTATGAGAAGTCCCTTGGAACAAGACTGGACGAATTTTGGGAGAATATGGACAACAGGGTTGACTTTGATTTTCATCCCATTATAAAAGAGATTGTTGAAGAGATAGAGAGGAGAAGAGATGCTTGAGAGAAGGAGAAGGTTGAAGACCTTTGTAACAAATCTACCCCTGGCAATCCTATCCCTGCTTATTGCAGGGGCCTTGTGGTTCTATGTGGTAAGTGGTCAGGTTATTGAGGTAAATCTGGACCTCCCTATAAAACCCGTTGTACCTGATGGATTTACAGTTGTTTCTTACACCCCAGAGGTTGTTACATTGTATATAAAGGCAAAGAAAAGGCAGATTATGATACTTCAGAATTCACACATTGAGGTGAAAGTGGACAGGGGTATTAAACCAGGGAAGAAGAAGATTCCCCTTGATGAAGCACATGTGAAATTCCCCATCATTGCGGGTAATCTTGAATTCAGGGTGATGGGAAGGGCAGAAATGACACTGGATGTGGATTCCCTTGTTGAGAAGAAGGTTAAGGTTGTTCTCTCAAATGGACTGAGGGCAAGCCCTGACTCCGTTCTTGTTATCGGCCCAGCAAGGTACCTAAAAAATCTTACATCAGTTTTAACAGATTCTGTCCCTGTGAAGGGAAACTACACAACCATTTCACTGGGTGGTAAACTTATCAAGGTCATTCCCTCTGTTGTGAAGGTCGTTCCATGATTATACTGGGGATTGAAACCTCCTGTGATGAAACATCTGTATCTGTATTGAAGGATGGCTCCATTCTATCAAACATAGTATATACCCAGCTGGAACACCTTGAATATGGAGGGGTTGTCCCTGAAATTGCCTCAAGGGACCACTTAAGGAAACTGCCCTATGTGTTTGATAGTGCCATTTTTCAGGCAGGCATAAAACTCAATGAAATAGATGGAATTGCTGTGACCTATGGACCGGGTCTTGTAGGTTCTCTTTTAACAGGTTTATCCTATGCAAAGGGGCTTTCATTTGCTCTGGGTGTTCCGCTTATACCAGTAAACCACATTGAGGCACATCTCCTCTCACCCTTTATAGAGAAAAAGTTTCCGGGGGATAAATTCCTTGCCCTTGTTGTTTCAGGTGGACATACAGAACTCTATATGGTGAATGGAATAGGGCATTATGAATTGCTGGGTGCAACCCTTGATGATGCTTGTGGAGAGGCATTTGACAAGGTGGCAAAGCTCATTGGGATAGGATATCCAGGTGGGCCAGCCATTGAGAAGTGGGCAAAAAAGGCCGAGAAGAGCGATTTTTCATTTCCCGTTCCAGACCCTCCGGGTCTTGATTTCAGTTACAGTGGTCTGAAAACTGCTGTGCTTTACGCATACAGGAAACTCTCTGTTGTTGAGAGGGTGGAAAAGATACCAGAGATTTCACTTGCATTTATGCGTGCTGCAATTGAGGGATTGATGAAGAAACTGATCAGGGCAAGGGATGAAACAGGGATTGATACAATAGCAATCTCCGGGGGTGTCTCAGCAAATACATACTTGCAGAAGAGGGTTAGGGAAGAATTCAAAAAGGTGTACTTCCCCCCAAAAGGTTTCACCTCTGACAATGCAGGGATGATTGCATTCACAGGTTATCTTAGATTTTCAGGTATGCCAGGAGACCTGTATGTGAGGGCCGACCCCAATGCAGAGTTATGGAAAACCTGAAGAGGATTCTCACTCGTATAGATGGGAAAGGTTATCCTGCTTATAAAGACCTGAAAGGGTTTTACAGATTTCCTGATTTTTCACTCATTATAGACAGGGTTCAGGGTGATCCATTTGCCTCACCCTCAAGGGTAAGGATTGTTTTTGACACTGAAAAACTGGGCATTCCAGAAGAATTCTTGAAATCTCCCGAAAAGATGGCTGTTTGTGACTATCTTGGAAGGGTGGCGTATGAAGGAACAAAAAGGGTTTCAAGGACAAGGGGCTCTGGTAAAAGTGGACTGATAACCATTCAGAAGAATGGCCAGGAAATTCTTGACAGGACAAACGTTGTGTTCAGGAACGGGAAGATAGAATTCAGGCTCCAGATAGGACTTCCTGCAAGGGGGAGGAGGATAACTGGTAGAGAGGCACAGGATATGTTTTTCAACGATATCCCCCATGTTGCCAAGCACATATTGGGATATGATAAAGAGAAACTCAATACATGGGTGATTACTATAAAAAATTATCACATTATTAAGGAAGAGATTGAGAAAATGGGGATTGTTGCATTTATCCCTGATGGAGCAATTTTACCACGAAGGACGGGTGTTGACGATAGACCCCTTGAAGATGCAGTCCCATTCAGAAGTCCTGAATCCTTAAGGGTAGAGATTAGACTCTCCCATGGGGAAACCATATCAGGGATGGGTATTTTAGAGGGAGTCACACTTATTACAGGGGGTGGGTATCATGGTAAGTCAACACTCCTCAGGGCAATTGAAAAGGGTGTTTATCCTCACATACCCGGTGATGGAAGGGAATACGTGGTTACAATAGATACTGCAGTGAAGATAAGGGCTGAAGATGGAAGAAGGGTGGAGAAGGTTGATATTTCACCATTCATCAGTTACCTCCCTTATGGGAAGAATACAGAGGAGTTCTCCACAGACAATGCAAGTGGTTCCACATCCCAGGCAGCAAACATCATGGAGTTTATAGAACTCGGTGCAAAACTTCTCCTGCTTGATGAGGATACATGTGCAACCAACTTTATGATAAGGGATGAGAGGATGCAGGAGTTGATTGCAAAGGAGAATGAACCCATAACACCATTCATTGACCGTGTGAGGGAACTGTACGAAAGCCTTGGTATATCAACAATCCTTGTTATGGGTGGTGCAGGTGACTATCTTGATGTTGCTGACAGGGTGATAATGATGAAGGAATTTATACCATACGATGTGAGTGAAAGGGCAAGGGAGATTATAAGGATTCATCCCACAAGGAGGAAGATTGAGACCAGGAAGGGTTTAAGTATGTCAAACAACAGGATACCTCTACCAGATAGTATTGACCCATCAAGGGGAAAAAGGGTGAAGATAAAGGCAAGGGATATTGATGAGATAGGGTTTGGCAGGGAAACAATAGACCTTTCCTGTGTTGAACAGATTGTTGAAACAGCACAGACAAAGGCGATTGGTATGGCAATTTACAGGATGAGGGAGGATGTGATGGATGGTAAGAAGACCATAAGGGAGTGTGTTGACTGGATTGAGGAAAGGCTTAAACAGAGCGGTGTGGATTTTCTGAACAAAGGATTTTTACTTGACCTGTCAAGGCCAAGGGGGATTGAGATTGGTGCAGGATTAAACAGGTTGAGAACCCTCAAGGTTAAGCATAAACTGAAAACAGGATAAGAGGTTGACATCCATTCAATAATTCTGTATCTATTCAGTTATGTTGAGGGAATTTGTTCCATCATACTTAAAACTTGGTGAGAATGAACTGAAGAGGAGGGTGGATAAGGCATATTCTCTCCTTTCTCCCTGTGTACTCTGTCCCAGGGAATGCAGGGTTATGAGGGATAAAGGTGAGGTTGGTACATGCAGGGCAGATTCAAGGCTCTTTGTTTCCAGTTATAACCTCCACTTTGGTGAAGAACCACCAATCAGTGGTCGGAACGGTTCTGGAACCATATTCCTCACCCATTGTCTTTCAAGGTGTGTGTATTGCCAGAATTATCCCATATCACAGATGGGGAACGGGAATGAAACCACACCAGAGGAACTTGCCAGCATGATGATTTATCTCCAGAATTCAGGTGCACACAACATCAACTTTGTTACCCCAACCCATTATGTTCCCCAGATTGTTCATGGGATTTATCTCGCTTCAAAAAGAGGTTTAAACATACCAATAGTATATAACACATTTGGATACGAATCCCTTGAGGTTTTAAGATTACTTGAAGGTATTATTGATATTTACATGCCTGATATGAGATACAGTGATAACAGGTATGCAGCCAGATACTCTGCTGTTAAGGACTATGTTGAACACAACAGAGAGGCTGTAAAGGAGATGCACAGACAGGTTGGAGACCTTAAACTTGTTGATGGGGTTGCAGTAAGGGGACTCCTTGTCAGGCTCCTTGTCCTGCCAAGCGGGATAAGCGGGACAGAGGAGTCTCTCAGGTTTTTGAGGGAAGAGGTTTCTCAGGATACCTATATCAGTCTGATGGACCAGTACTTCCCTGCTTATAAGGCACATAAGTATTCTGAGATTTCCAGGTTCATCACCCATGAGGAGTATGAGAGTGCTCTGAATTGTGCGAAAGAATTTAGAGGATGGATACAAAATGCAAGGGGTTATGGATGATAGGAATAATCAAGGTTGGGACAAGGAAAGGTTTCAGGGATGTGAGGGGGGAAGG
>QNDZ01000117.1 GCA_003646055.1 bacterium | reverse complement strand
GATTGTTGAGCCATCCGGTTTTATTGCCCTGAGAATAAGTTTGGGTTTCAACCAGATGTCTCCATTGTTAAGAAACCCCATCTCAACTGTACCATCTGAATAATTTAGAGAGGTTATTTCACCCCCCATGTATGAGACATTCCCTGGTGAGACATAAACAGTGAGCCCGATCCTTCCTGCAATCCTTATGGTGGGAACCCATGCACCAGGAATGGGGACTGATTCAAAAAAAACAACCCCCCAGTGGCCCTTCTTTATTGAATCTGGCACCGAGACTGTTATTCTTACATCAACCTTCCCATCGGGTGGAACATCAAACTCAGCAGGATTGATGGTTATCCATGGAGAACAGGAAAGGGAGAGTTTACCAGACTTTTCGTACATAATCTTACCATCCCTTGAAAGAAACCAATCACCTGTATATGCCTTAATCCTCAAGGGATGCGTTTTATTAAGGTTGTAAACAGAAACAACCTCTGTAATGTCTCCACCTGGAGAAGCAATCTCCAGTTTTGGTGGGGTTACAAGAAATTTTGAAACAGAGAAGAAGAGGAGTAACATAAAGAACAATTGGGGAGGCAGTGCCTCCCCTTACCAGTTACAGTGTCTGCATTGTAATTGTTACGGTGCAGGTGTAAGTTCCGGCCTCCTCATCACCGTCAATATAAACCCTCCAATCCTGATCTGCAGATGCAAATCCTGACGTTCTTCCTGTACCTGATGCAAGTGTTGCTGCAGTTGTGGAGAGGGAAGTCCATGAACCTGCCCCAGCATCACTGTATTCAATGTCACCTATGAGTATTCCACCACCAGGGTCTCCACTTCCCACTATTGTCAGCTGCCATGAGGTTCCTGATGCTGCATTTGTCCAGTACCTGATTCTCATGTAGGGTGAAGCATTCGGGTTTGTGGGGTAGTAGTACTGGGGGAAGTTCTGACCCGAAGATATATCGGGGGGGTAAGAGGGGTTACTGGGGTTTGATGTGATGTTTGAGAAATCCCAGGTTACATCATCAGGAACCCAAACAGCGACCCAGGTGGGAAACTGAAACTGGAGGGTTGCATCAACAGACTGTGGAGAGGAGCCAAAGTTGAAACCTGCTGCAAAAAGTATGGCTGGAACAACGGTCATCAACAGGAGCTTCTTCATAAGCACCTCCTTGTTTATTATAGCCTCATAAGTGTGAATGTAAGGGTTGTTGAGTATGAACCAGCAACATCATCCCATGTGAGTTTTAATCTAAGGTCTATGTTTACTGGCACACCCTCCTCTGGTGTTGTGCCTCCTTTCAACAGTGGAACACCATCCCTTTCCATCTTCACATAATCTTCACCATTCACCCTGAGGCTCAGCCTGTTTATGGGAATAACATCACCATTCTGAGATATGAAATCGTCTGAGGGCTTAACAACAAGTTCCCAGTCTGTATTGGCAAAAACCGTCAACATTATGGCAGACCTTCTCTCCATCTCCTTGCTTATAGGGTCAATCATTCCAAGGTCAACAACAGGTGTTTCAATCTGCAAAACCAGTGATTCATCAACCCTGAACCTGACATCCACATTGGATACCTGCATTATCAAAAGAAGTAGCATATAAATATTTTAACAAAAATTTCTTCAACGTCAAGGGGTTCAATGTGTTGCAAAATTTTTAATCACCCATTGTTATTCTGAACCCCAGCATGGTTGAACTTAAATTGAAATCAGGAAAAGAAATCTCCACATTGTATCTATCTGTTTTCAGACCAATACCAGCAGACCTTATTGGGGAACCAAAGGCAAAGTCAAGGAACATGTATAAGACCATATTATTACTTCTGATGATGTAGAACTCTGCACCTGCTCCATACAACCTTCCATAGTACCCTGGAAAGTAGCCCCTGACAGGTGATATGTAATTCTCCTTCAGTTTAACACTATCTGGTTCTGTAATGATAAACCTGTAATAGGGCGAAATTCTCCAGAACACAGGCCTGATCTTCCCCTTGATCAACCTTCCCCTTTCAGGAACATACACAAATGAAAGACCCAATGGGGATGAATCCATGGAGAATATAATATCTGTACTATTTTCAATGGTTTCAGAAACAAATGTATTCTTCCTCACACCTGTCTTAAAGAGAACCGAGGGGTAAAAGGAATGAAATTTAAGATACAAAGAGAAGGACTGAATGAGAAGTGTATCAGAATATGTTCTCACATAATAATCAAGCAGAAAACTCCCCCCTTTTAAGGAGAAAATAGGAATGTCAAGTGAACTCTCTATAAATGTATATCCCTCTGATTCTCTATCAACATTAACAGAAATTATACTTCCATATCCAAAGGGATTAAAAAATCCACCATTCAGATGGAGTGAATAACCCTTATCAGCCCTGTAACCTGCTCCAAAGAGAAGTCTGCTTTCAGATTTTGTTCTGATGAATACCTCAATATCCAAACTATCTTTTATATCAACAATTCTGAATGAGTCCACCTGAAAAATCTTACCCCTGTTTATAAGACCAATTACTTCTTTCAATCCTCTTTCACAAAAGACCCTGCCTTCAATGGGTGATGACAATCGTTTTAAAAGGCACAAATTACCTCGCCCCCTGAATATCAATCTGTGAATGTATTTCAAACCTCCACTTGAAATATCAATCTTTATATCAATGCGAGAATCTTTTATAGAATAAAAGGGAACAAGTTTTACAAAGGGAAATCCATTGTCTAAATAAACAGTCTGAATCCTGTGTAATAATGAGTCTATCTCTGTCGCGTTAAGGGGTTTACCAACAAAATCCTTTGTAATATCCTTCAGAGTGTCTGCAAAAAAATACTCCCCCTCAAACTCAACCGAGTTTATCAAAACATTAGAGGGAAGACCCCTGCCTTCCCTCATTCCAAGTCCTGTTAATAAGAGCAATAACAACACTATTTCACATCTTCTGTGTCAGCCAATTCAAACTCAAAGTAGAATGTCTTTTTGGGAATGACAAGGCTGTCGTAAAGTGTAACCTGTATTATGGAATACTGTGGGGTCTTCTGGACGATTATCTCATCCTCTGGTGCATCAAGGTCTTTCTCCTCTATATAATTTGTAATCTCACGCCATACCTTCTCCCTTGTATATGTGCCAGATGCATAGAACTGGTTGAGTTCCTCAATCTTCTTCAAAAGGTCAGACTTCCTTATCTGAATTCCCAGCCAGTTTATAAAAACAGTAGCACCAAAAATGATGACAGCCAGAAGAATACCCCAACCTATGAGTTTCTTTATAAAACCCATATTACCACCTCAAATCCAAAGCCTGTTTTTTATACTTCTTTGCCTGTGCTATCCCCTTTCTTGAATAGTTCTTCCATTCATTGTTAGAACAAAGGCTTATTGATTTACTGTATGCAGCAATGGCCTTGTCAAAAAGTGCAATAGCAGGATTCCAGTTTTCCTTTTTCATTTCTGCAAGGCCTTTCCTGAAATACACATCCCCTTTGAGTGCCCAGAGAATAGCATCCTTTGGTGCCTTCTTCAGTGCCTCATTCACAGTGTTCATGGCCTTTGTGTAAAACTTCCGTGTAATATACAGGTCTATAAGGCTGTAATAAGCAGAAAGGTTGTCAGGTTCGTGTTTAAGTGCCTCTTTGTACATGTTTTCAGCAAGGGTGTACTTTTTCAGCCCCTTGTATGCCTTACCCAGTTTTATCATGACACTCACATAATTGGGTATCTTTGATAGAACAAACTTGTACTCCTCTATGGCCTTTGCATACTGCTTTGTATCGTTGTATGCATCACCCAATTTCACCCTTATCTCAATGTCATCTGGATTTACATCCTTGACCTCTTCAAGAAGTTTTATCGCCTTTGAACTCTCACCTGTTCTCACATAAACGCTCCCAAGCCTGAAGGCGATACCCTTATTTTTGGGGTCAAGTTTATAAGCCTTTTCATAATACTCCTTTGCCTTTTCAAGATGCCCCAAATCCTCCTCAAGATTCCCAAGCCCATCCCAGCAGTAGGCTAAGGATGAGTCCTTTTTAAGGGCATCAAAGTATACCTTCTTTGCAAGGTCATATTTCTTCAATTTCCTGTAAAGATTTGCAAGTGCAACCTGAACCTTCACACTCTTGGGATTCTTTGCGAGAAAGTCCTTGTAGGCCTGTTCAGCAAGAGCAAACTCCTTCTTTCCCTGATAGGCCTTTCCCAGACCAATGGCTGCTGATTCAAAACCAGTGCTTTCCTTCAATGCCCTCTGGAAATTTATTATGGCATCGTCATAGTTCCTCTTCATAAGATAGTCAGCACCAAAGGAATAATACAACTTGGCCTGGCTCACCTTATTGCTATTGCTCTCTGTCCGGGTCTCTTCTGTCTGGGGTTTGACCTCTGGCTGGGAGCATGAGACAAGTAACACTACAATCAGAAGTGGGATTATTCTTCTCATTTTTTTGCCTCCTCTTTCTTAAACTGTATAAATTCTGGCCTCGTTGTCACAAGCGTCTTGAAAGAGTCATTTGCCCTTGCCTTAACAAAGAAGGTCTTTGTAGAATCTATTGTCTGATACACAGGTCCCCAGGAGAAGGATTCCTTCAACATTTCATCAAGTTTGTTAATGAATCTCACATGGAAAACAACCTCCGTACCTTCAGTATCCTTTGCTTTTGCCTTAATCACATAACCATCGTCAGTTAGTTCAAGTATGGGGTCTGAGGAAAGATTCTTCATAACAAGGTCAAATTCATCTTCCTTTTCCGGGTCTTCAAAGAGTTGTCTCAGGTTTCCAGTTGGCAATTCACCCTTTTCACTTTTATAAAGATTGATAAAAACCCTGCACTTATCCAGTGCATCGTATGCGTTCATTATTATATTCGCATGGATTGTCTGGTCTCTCAACTTCTCCCTGTACCGTGTTGCAAGTTGCTTTGTTATAGGTATCTTCTTCTGAAACTGCTTGGAGTAATCAAGAAACTCAATATTCAAAAGGTATCTTTTGTAATTTGTAATCTCATCCCTGAGGGTATCTATATTTTCCATCTCCTTTTTATTCTTCTTTTTGTCCAGCCTTGAAACAATCCCATCAATAAGGTTGTCTGTATTAGGAATATCTTCGTACTTCAATGTTTTATCCTCTCCCTTAGCAAGGGTATAAAACTGGTCAACTGCCTTATTTAGGTCATTGAAATATCCCTGGAGTGTTTCATCTATGATTCCAAGGGAATCAATCAAATGTCTTACTTCCTCTATCCTGCTGTGAAGGTGATCTTTTTCTGCCTCCATTGCTGTAAGATACTCGTCCTTTTTCTCCTCAACATCTATCTTCCCCAGCAGTGTATCCAGTTTTGAGAGGTAAAGAGCAAGGTCTGGATACTCCTGTGACTTCCCCTTACCTACCTCAAGCCTCATCTTGTTCAGTATGCTGTCAATAGGCACAAGTATCTGGAAAATATCAGAGGCAAGGCTTGAATCAGCAAAGAGTGCCTTCCTCCTCAACTCGCCAAGAACACCGCTTATC
>QNDZ01000116.1 GCA_003646055.1 bacterium | reverse complement strand
CAAAGCAGATAATCAAAGAGGCGTTTCAGGTTGTAATCCTTCTTGGTATAAAAAGATTTATGAGATGGAAGTAAAACTCAGTATAGGCATTGTAAATTATAATTCACTTGACTATGTAAAAAAACTATTGGACTCCATTAAAAGAAACCCACCTTCAGTTCCCTATGAGATTATCATCCTTGATAATGCATCGGTTGATGGCTCTGTTGAGTTTCTGAAAAAAGAGAAAGGAATAAAGAAGATACTTTTAAGGGAAAATTCTGGTTTCTCCCATGGATGCAATCTAATTGGGAAGAGGGCAAGAGGGAAGTATCTCTTGTTTCTTAATCCTGATGTGGTTGTGACACCCAAAGCACTGGACAAACTTGTTGAGTTCATGGAGAAAAATCCACAGTGCGGGGTTGCAGGAGGAAAACTCCTGAATTTTGATGGTTCCCTCCAGTTATCATGCAGGATGTTTCCTACGTATTTGAATGTAATGTTTGGGAGGGAATCACTTTTCAGGAAGTTCGTTCCACATAATCCATTTTCAAGGAGGTACATGCTGTACGACCTTGACTATTCAAAAAACCAGATTGTTGATTGGTTGAGGGGGGCGGTCTTCATCACACCCAGATGGCTTTTTGATGAACTTGGTGGGTTTGATGAGAGGTTCTTTCTCTTTCTTGAGGATACTGATTACTGCAGGCGGGTATGGTTGAGAGGTTTGAAGGTGTGTTATGTTGCAGATGCAGTTTTTTATCACAGGCTTGGTGGTTCAACCAGAAAAAAGCCCATAAAAAACAGGATGATACACAATTACAGTATGTACAAGTATTTTCTGAAATGGAGTGATGGGAGCATGTCCACAGAATTTCTACTCGGAGAAGCCTTATTGTTGAGGATTATGATGCTCATACTGGGAAAGATTGTAGAATCAATAAGGGAGTAGGTATGTTAAGACAGAGGGCAGGTGTTGGCAAATGGGCACTTACAATCTCAGATATCCTTGTTGTGATATTTACCTACTTTCTTTCTCACGTTATAAGGGGACTCTTTGACACAGGTATATCAGGGCTTGATATTTATATCTCAAGGTTTTTAAGGAGTTTTCCTGCAATCCTGCCAATATATTTTATAACATTTTACATGAACAACTTGAAACTTGAGGAGTTCCCCCTGGACAGGAACGAATTCCACATGAGAACCCTTGTCTCGTTCACACTTGGATTTCTGGCTTCCATATTCATGCTGTATCTACTGAAACTATTTTTCCAGTCAAGATTTATGCTCTTCATATTTTACATAATTGCTGTGCCTTTACTATACGGAATAAGGGAGGTTTTGTCCAGAAAAGTTCCACCAATAAGGGTTTTGATAGTGGGCAGTTCCAGGCAGTCTGAGGAATTTTTTGAAAAGTTCAGCAAGACAACCTTTACAGGTATAGAGAGGATTGAATGGAAGGGTAAAACCCAGTCCATTGCAAGAATTAAAGAATTTCTGAAAAACAGCCATGTGGACTGGGTAGTTGTCCTTGGCAAGAACTACAGGGAATGGATGAAGATCTGCACCGACCTTGGAATAACGCTATCCATACCACTGGAGAGGGTTGTTAAACAGCCTGTATTTTTTGCTACCCTTGAGAGGATTGGGGACATAAACATTCTATCCTTCCACAGGGGCTCTCAAAAGCACCTTGAATTGTTTGTGAAATACACACTTGATAAGATACTTGCATTTATTTTTCTTATTATGGCCTTCCCTCTGTTTGTTGTTATTCCAATAATAATAAAACTCACATCAAAAGGACCTGTAATATTCAAACAAGTAAGGGTGGGATTGAATGGGAAGAAATTCGTATTTTACAAATTCAGAACCATGTATCATGGTGCTGACAGAATGAGAAAATTTCTGATGGATTTTAATGAGATGGACAGGGTTGTTTTCAAAATGAAGAATGATCCAAGGATAACCCCTGTTGGAAGGATACTCAGAAGGTTCAGCCTTGATGAACTCCCACAGTTGTGGAATGTGCTTAAAGGTGATATGTCACTTGTTGGTCCAAGACCTCCCCTTCCTGAAGAGGTAGAGGAGTATGAGTTGTGGGAGAGGAGAAGACTTTCAATGAAACCAGGACTCACCTGCCTGTGGCAGATAAGGGGGAGGAATGAGATTAAATTCAGTGAATGGATAAAGATGGACCTTGAATATATTGACAACTGGAGCCTTCTTCTGGACATGAAGATACTTTTGAAAACCATACCTGCTGTTTTCTCAGGCAGGGGGGCATATTGATTCTATTTTTTTTCTTTACACTCCTTGATATTCAACCAGAGAGAACAGATAGGGGATTGATACTCTTAAATGAGGCAGTTGTAAAGATTGAGAGGGGTGATACATGTGGACTGATGGGAATTTTAAGTTTATTAAAGGGTTCTGGTTATAAAAATGAGGCTGATTTCCTTCTTGGGATATATCTTCTAAATTCTGGGAATTATAGGGAGGCTGAAAATTTGCTTTCACTGACCGGAACACCCGATTATGTGAAGGGAATACTTGCAATCTATTCAGGGAAGGGGCTTCCTGTTGCACTGATGTCTTCTTTACCCGATACATTGAAGTTCAATCTGATTTTTTATACAGAGGACACTGTACTGATTGACAGCATACTTTCAACACTTAATCTGCCACCTGTGTATAAAAAAATTGCAGATGGTTACAGGCTATTCCTTAAAGGAAAGTACAGTGAATCTGCATCAATATTCAAAGATCTGCTGGGCATTTACAGGGAAAGGATTGTTAGGGACTATCTGTATGCATCCCTGCTGGGAGCAAATAAATGGAGGGAGATAATTGAACTGGAGGAGAAGATAAAATACGATAGTCCTGTTAAATGTTTTGCCACTGCCACTGCCTTTTATTCGTTGAAAAAATACAGGGATGCTGAGAAATTCTTTTCGGCTGGGACAACCAGTATTTACAGGGTGCATTTTCTCTATGGACTTGGATGGACAGAGTATCGTTTAAGAAAATACAGGAATTCTGTTAAGGCCTTTGAGGCATTCTTCAAAGAACCTATAAAAAACCTTGTTCTTCCTGCAAGGTACAGGCTGGCGAGGGCATATCTCAAACTTGGTGACTTAAAGAGCCTTGAAATCTTTAAAGAGATGGTGAGGGATAGTGTGAAATCCAGTTTTGATGATGACGCCATGTTCCTCATAGGGAAGGTTTACTTTGTTATAAACAGGCTGGATTCAGCAAAGAAGTATCTGCTCAGGACAATACTTGACTTCCCTGACTCTCCGTGGACTCCATATGCAGGCAGGTACCTTGGGGATTTGTTCAGCAGGAAGAGAGATTATAAAAAGGCAGGCCAGTACTATGACCTTGCTTTAAAGTTTAACCCACCTGAAAAATTGAAGGACGAACTGATATATTACAGGGAGTTGATGAATTACAAACAGGGCAAATACAGGTCCACCATAGAATTTTACAGGGAGTTTGTGAAGAGGTATCCCAATAACTCAAGGATGCCTGAGGTGATGGAGTCCATGGGTGAATTTTACATAAATATGGGGAGATACAGGAAGGGGATAGAGGTTTTGAAGAGACTCCTTGAGAAACCCATTGACAGGGATATGGGTATAAGGGTTGTATTGAAAATATTTGAAGCATATCAGAAAATAGGGAAAGACGAAGAGGGAATAAAGTTCGTATCTGATTTTATAGAGAAGAAATGCCAGGATTGTGATGATCTTTATAGGGCACTGGGGGATTACTACATGGGGAAGGATGTAACTGGCAGGGCCATTGAGTATTTCAGAAAAATTAAAGGAAGGGAGTTAAAGCCCTATGCACTGTATATGATAGGGAAGGCATACTTTAATACGGGGTTTTATGGTGAGGCAAAGGTTGTGCTTGATGAGATTCTCACAAAATTCAAGGATTCTCCATACTATTGGAAGGCATATCTTTTAAAACTCAACTCACTTTCAATGGAAGGTCAGGAAGAAGACCTTATTTCTGAGGTTGAAAATATGGATCAGGATTTATCCATGGAAGCAAAAAGGGAGGCCTATCTAATACTTGCACGATATTTCTGTGATAGGGAGGATGCGAGGGCAATAGATTATTACCTTATGGCTGTTGAGTTTTCCGGGGTGAATATACAGAAACAGGTGAAGATTTATATTGAAGCAGCTGACTGTGCAGAAAAGATGGGTATGCTTGATAAGGCAGAGGATTTGAGAAACAAGGCAGAATTGCTGTCAAGGTAAAAAACAAAGAAATTACTCAAAGATATTCAGTACAAGGTTTCCATCCTTGATGTGCCATGTCCATCCGTGTCTTTCAAAAATTCTGAGGGCACACCTCAGTGGGAAAAGAGGGGAAGGGTAAATGGATTCCATTATCTCGACCCTTGAGAGTTTGAAATCCCTTTCAGGGTGAATAATAACAGAAATCCCAAGTTCACCCTGCTCAATCTCTACACGGGACTTATCACCAAGGAATTGGGAAAGGGTGGAGAAGGAATAGCTGAGCATTGATTTATCTGCATCAACATCTCCAGCATCTCCATCAATGATGGGGAAGTAATCTTTTATCAAATTTTTCAGGTTCAACCTTTCGGTTCTGGGTTTTTTTAAAGATGATACCTCTTCAACCTTTTTTAGGAGTTTCTCTATCCTTTCGTATGCAGGTCTTATTTCTTCTCTAATGGTTGAGGAGAAGGCACCTCCTCCAAGATTCATGAGTTGAAGAATCCCTCTTAGTTCGTGTCCTATATAGGAGAGAAGTTCAACCACCTCAATCCTTTTGAGCCCCTCTTCCATAAAATCCCCCTTTCTTTACAAAATCAACCCTTTTTGCAACGGTGGAAGGAATATGCACCCAGAGTGGACTCTGACCAGGAACAACCCTTGCGTTTTTCAATGAATTAAAAAAGCCATTTTTGTTGTTAAAAGGCCTTATGAGAACATAACACCTACCAATCTCGTAGGGGAAATGTGCATCACTACCAGCACTCATCCCCTTTTTATATTCACCAGCAATCTTTAGTGCGAGCACATTGTCGGCAATAAATGTGGTCCTTGCGTTCCAGACCTCTATTATATCAATAAGATGGATTATCTTTTCAAGGTTTTTCATCTTCACGGCACTTCTTCTCAGGCGGTCAAGGGGATGGGGGACGGCTATTATGCCCTTCGCCTCCCTGATGGCCAGTATTGTTTCTTCAAGTGATAATCCCTTTTCAATTGGATTTTCAGGATAGTATGCTATGAGTTCACCCTGTCTGGTTTTTACCTCAATTCCTGGAATTACAACTATTCCATTATTCCTCCCATATTCCACCATTTTATCCACACATTCCATTGTGTTGTGGTCTGTGATGGCAATAACATCAAGCCCCCTTTTCTTTGCATAGGTGATAATCTTCTCAGGGGAGTTGAAGGCATCCCGTGAGCAGGAAGTATGCAGATGCAGGTCTGCTTTCCATAAATGTTCCATATGTAATCTTTAACCATCTTTGTAAGAGGTGTCAACCCATTTTGTGGTTTTGTGT
>QNDZ01000115.1 GCA_003646055.1 bacterium | reverse complement strand
TACTGCAAGAATCTCAAAAGAGGTTGCTGATAAAACAGGGATAAAAAAGAATGTTCTCTCTATTATCAAGGGTGAAAACGGATATCTTATTTTTACAATAAAAAAGGATTTTGTCCTTGGCATCATTGGTGGAAATGATGTAAATCTAGGAGAGGTTAAACAGGTTTTAAGAAAGGTTGCTGACAGGATACAGGGCATATTAAGTGGCTGAGGAAATCCTTTTAGGGGTTGAAACATCCCGAAAAATAGAGGATATACTGAATGGGTTTTTAAGGGCTTCAGGTGCAAGATGCGTTTTCCTTGTTTCCAGAAGTGGACAACTCATAAGTGAACTGGGATTCACAAGGGACCTGAAGGTTCTCTCAATCGTGGCACTTCTGTCTGGTATCTTTTCTGCAACGGAAAAGATAGCAAGGCTTATAAAAGAGGAACTTTCAGAACTACTACTTGAAGGGAAGGAGTGGAATGTATATTTTAAATACATTGGTAAATCATATGTATTCATAACAATGTACAAGGAAAACTCCATCCTTGGTGTGATAAAGGTTGAATCAAAGATTGCGTGTAAAAAACTTCTTGAAATCCTTACAGAGGAAGTACCAATACCAAGGGTTGAAAAATTTGAGGAAGATACAGAAGGAATAACAAAATTAATATCAAAATTCTTTGAGGAAACATGGGAAGACTGATAGCTCTCCTCGTAATTCTATTTCTGATAATAACAATAACCCTACTATCGCCAACAATATATAAGTTCATGTTTAAAAAACTGGAAAGTGCCATTTTAGAGGCACTACCAGAGGGAAGTTATTTTGAAAAGATGGAATGGAATGTGGTGAGTGAACTGAGGATTAAAAATATACATATAGAAGGGCTTGGTGACGCAAGTGAGATACTGATAAATTACTTCCCCACAGCAATTCTGAGCAGGAGGATAAGGAGTGTCTATATTGACGGTGCACGGATAAAAATCACAGGTTCAGGAGGCGGAGAGAAGAAAGAAAGAACATTTCCTTTATTTTACATAAGAAATTTTATGCTACATAATGCAAGATTGGAATATGGAAATCATTTTGTACAGGGTGATTTAAGGGCTAGTGTACGGGGGAGTAAGAGCAGAATGGATATAAGTATCAAATCCTTTTCAGGTTTGTTTGACTCAATACCGGTGGCGGAATTCAGGACAGATATTGGTCTAAGGGGAAATAAAATCTATTACAACATTTATTCTTTGAGATTCAACCATTCTTCTGCCCATGGCAAGGGAGAGGACGACAGGTTTGATTTTTCCCTTGACCTTGACCTCTCCATACCTGGAAAATTTCTGGGAAAAGAAATAAGCGGAAGAGGGGTATTCAACATCAAGGGTAAAGGAAAAAACTTCAAGGTTAAAGGGATACTCAAACAGGTGTTTTATGATGGATACTATATTGACTCCATGAGTGTATCTGGTATCACTGATTCAATTTACCTCAAATCAGAAGGGATAACTGCAGTCATTCTCAACAGGGACATTCTCACTCTTAAATTGAACCTGGATAACTTTGACATCAGCCGTATTGACACAGCCCTTCCACCAACCTCCCTATCAGGCTTGGTTAATCTGAGTAAGAAGGGTGCTGTATACCTTTTCAAAGGTGACCTGAAGGGAAATCTTGCCTTTCTGAAATCCGATGCCATTTACTTTGACGGACTGCTTGATGGCGAGAATCTGAATATAAGAAAATTCATGCTTCTGTCTCCAGATGGTAATATAACTGTAAATGGCAATTATTCTCTTAAAAAACGGACACTTGAAGGATTTGTAAATATAAACAACCTGAATGTTGAAAAACTCCATTACTCTCACATTGTCCCATTCAAGGGCAGGCTCTCACTTGAGATGAAGGCAACGGGTAAAAGGGCAACAGGTTCCTTCTGGATAGAGGATGGAAGGATTGGAGAATATCAGGCAAGGTATGCTGGCGGAAATTTTGACCTGACCGATATTTTTAAACCCAAGGGCGAACTTGACATCTTCTTTCAGGACCTGAAACTCCCCTGGACAGGAATTGGTGCTATTTATTATTCTGGAAGATTCAATGGAAAGAAGGCAAGGTTCAAGGGTTTCACAAAGGGAAAGGGCTGGAAGGCAAACACTGTGTTTGAGGTTGATGCCACAACAAATTTGTCCGTCAAACTTGCAAACTTCAACATAACAATGCCTGAATACTCAATTTACCTCTCCTCCACACCAACATTCAAAAAAACAGAAAATGGATGGTCCCTTTCCTCTCTAACCATAACAGATGGAGACAAATTTACTGCTGGCATTGTAGCAAATGTAGATACATCTTCAGAAATAAATGGCAGTATTTCAATCATTGGGCTTGACCTGAAAAAAATAGGTTTGACTCGGGGGATTGACCTGAAGGGTTCTGTTGATGCAATAATAAGGATTCATGGGAAAACAACAAGGCCTGTTTTCAGCGTCCTTCTCAACGGTGTGGGGGTTGGTAGCGAATACACCATAGGAGATTCCCTTAAATTGACAGGGGAAATAACAAGGGAAAAATTTGTTATTGATAAACTTACAATTCTTGAAGGAGGCGCAAAATCCACCATAAATGGTTCCTACACCTTCAAGAACAGATATCTCTCTTTTCTGATTGAGTTGAACGATGCTGGTCCATGGCTTTTCACCATAATTAGAGATAGGTTAAAAACCAAGAATTGTCAATTAACAGGTGTTGTCAGGGTGAATGGTAATATAAATTCACCTGAACTTTATGGAAAGTTGAGAATAAAAAATGGTCTGTTTGTTGAACCATCAACAGGAACAATTCTCAAGAACATTCTTGGGAGTGTGGAGTTAAAGAGGAACAGGGTGTATATAAAGAGTATCAAAGGGAATATAGGTGAGGGAACTTTTTCTTCAAAGGGGAATTTCTATATAAAAGAGAAATCTTATTCAATCTCTGCCAGTTTCAGGAATACCCCGTTCACCTATGGTTATGTATCATCTATTCTCAATGGTGATTTCAAAATAAATGGAAAGGAAAAGGATATAAAAATAGATGGGGGTATCACCATTGACCAGGCTACAATAACAATGCCTTTCAGGATGAAACAGGAAGAAACGGGTAAAAGGCCAGAGAACCTTGTTATAAACCTTGGGATTGATGCATCAGACTACAATGTCTGGTTGAAGAATGAAAATGCAGATATAGAACTGGGTGGTAAGGTTAACTTTCAGTATAAGAGGGGAGATATACTCCTTCAGGGCGAACTTGATACAAAGCAGGGCAAGTTTAATTATCTCTATACAGACTTCACAATAAAACAGGGTAAATTTATATTCAGAAGTTCTGCTGTTGTTGACCCTGAAATCAACCTGCTTGCATACACCACACCAACCCAGTCAGACTCTGTTTTCCTGAATGTTTCTGGAACAATGAGGAATCCCGTATTCAATATTTACTCAAAGCCACCAAGAAGCCTCAATGAAATCATCGTTCTCCTTGGATTAAATCTTGAATGGGAAGACCTGCTTTCCGTGAGCAAGGTAGAAGACGCCATTTCTTCCTCAGCCTTCAGGGCATTTGATTACTGGGCAAGGTCAAAACTGGCACAGGAATTCAAGAAAAGGTTTGGGTTTGACATCGCTCAGGTTGAAAAGGGAAGGGCTTATAAACTGGTTGTTGGAAAGTATATATCCAAAAACCTCTACATAAGAGTGGGAACAGAGGTGTTCCCACAACTCAGGCTTGAGTATCAGGCAAACTATAAATTTGCTCCCTGGGGCATGATCTCTGCCGAGGAAGATAAGTTTGGGAGCAGAAAAATTCTCCTGAGATTCGTGTTCAGGTATTAAGGCTCCATCATAAATGGATACCTGTAATCCTCTGGTGGATTTAGATTCTCCTTGATTGCTCGTGGTGTTGTCCACCTTATCAGGTTGAGATAACTTCCTGCCTTATCATTGGTTCCTGATGCCCTGCTTCCACCAAAGGGTTGCTGCCCAACAACTGCTCCTGTTGGCTTGTCATTGATATAGAAGTTACCTGCTGCATGTGTGAGTATTTTTTCTGCAAGAATTATTGCCTTTCTATCAAGTGCAAAGATTGAACCTGTAAGTCCATAGGGTGATGTTTCATTGCAGAGATTTAACACATCTTCGTATTCATTGTCCTTATAAACATATATTGTCACAACAGGTCCAAATATCTCCTCAACCATGGTTTTGAACTTTGGATTTGTTGTGAGAATGATTGTGGGTCTTATGAAATAGCCCTTTGAATCATCATACTCACCACCAGCAACAATCTCTGCCTCACTGGAAGATTTTGCATATTCTATATAGGACACAATTGAATCAAAGGCAGGTTTGTCTATCACTGCAGTCATGAAGTTTGTGAAGTCTTCAGGAGAACCCATCTTTATATTCTCTGTTTCCTGAATGAGTTCATCCTTGAATGAACTGTTCCACCAGGATTCAGGCAAATATACCCTTGATGCTGCAGAGCACTTCTGACCCTGGTATTCAAAGGCACCCCTTATGATTGCTGTTAAAGTTACCTTCTTGTTGGCACTGGGGTGAACTACGATGAAGTCCTTTCCACCTGTTTCACCAACTATCCTTGGATAACTCTTGTAATTCTTTATATTCTCACCCACTATCCTCCACATGGTCTGGAATGTGTTTGTGGAGCCAGTGAAGTGTATTCCTGCAAGTTCAGGATGTCTGAGTATGATGTTACCAAGTTTACTACCTGAACCAGGGATAAAGTTAATCACACCATCAGGAAGACCTGCCTCCTGAAAGAGTTTCATTATCCAGTATGCAGTATATACTGCACTTGAAGCAGGTTTCCACAGAACCACATTCCCCATCATTGCAGGTGAAGATGGAAGATTACCAGCAATGGAGGCAAAATTAAAGGGTGTTACAGCAAATATAAAACCTTCAAGTGGGCGATATTCAAGCCTGTTGTATGCTGGCATAGCAGAGTCTGGCTGGTCTTCATAAATCTTTCTCATATAGTATGTATTAAATCTAAAGAAGTCTATAAGTTCACATGCAGAATCAATCTCTGCCTGGAAGACAGTTTTGCTCTGGCAATGCATACATGCTGCATTCAGGGTGCTTCTCCAAGAGGTTGACAGCAGTTCAGCAGCACGCATAAATATGGAAGCCCTGTGTTCCCACGACATCTGGCTCCATTCCTTATATGCCTTTCTTGCAGCCTCTATGGCCATCTCCACTTCCTTCTCCCCGGCCTTATGATAAATACCAATCTTTGTCCCATGCTCATGAGGTATTATGCAATCTCCAGTATCCCCAGTCCTTACCTCTTTACCACCAATAATAAGGGGAATATCTATAACCTGTGACTTTAACTCTTTCAGTTTTTCTTTGAGTTGCACTTTTTCTTTACTTTTAGGGGCATAAGAAAGAACTGGCTCATTTTTAGGCTTTTCAAGTTTAAATATACCGTTTCCCATCCGTTCACCTCCTTTTTTATTTTCCTGTGTGATAATATGTTAAAAAGGGATATATGTCAAGGATTGAAGAATAATATATCAGTTTTTTCTAACCATCAGGCAGTCAAAATCTTGTTGACATATCC